>NZ_AP018553.1:2100000-2353189 GCF_003967175.1 Sulfodiicoccus acidiphilus
CTTGTCCTCAACTCGTAGTTGAACAGTTGGGATCTCCCTATCTCTTTCCCTTGCTCATCTACGTTGATCCTCGCCGTATGCAGGTATGCTATGCCGTCTTTGAAGTGCCTCAACACTTTTTCCAGCTTTTCTGAGGAGAACATGTCGTCATCGTCCAAGAAGCATATTATTGGAGCTGTGGTGTGCTTTACTCCAAATGCGTATTTGGCTCCAGTTCCTTTATCTGACACGATTAGATGGGGAATGTTGTGAGTCTCAAGGAACTCCTCTATCTTTTCGTCCCTATAGTTGGTCACGGCGACCACTTCATATTCCTCTCTCCTTAGTGTCTGAGTCAAGACGGACCTTAAGGCGTCCAAGATGTAGCGCTTTCTGTCGTGATCGATCACGATTACGGCAACTTGAGGGGGCATCTGCTGAGGTAGGTTACGGATAGACTGATAACTTTTTCCCTTACCTACTATTAGGTTTTGACGAATGTTCACCGTTGTCATTCATAGGCTTGGAAGGAGTGGGGAAGGATCCTTAGTGCTCAAATCGGTGGAAATGCTAAGAGAAAGGAGGACCCAGTTTGTGGTCTCCACTTTAGGGAGACAGAAAGGGTTTGAGGACCTACCTGTGAAATGGCTCATACCTTTCGACATTCCTAAGCTAGACAGATACCAGAGGCTACTTGTGTATTTCTCGGCGAAACGGTTTCCAAACTCAGTATTCTTAAACATGACTGGAATACCTATACCTCTCTCTCGCTACGGAACCCACGTAATATACGCTGGTGCAGCCCCTTTTAACGTCACACCTAAGTACAACAGTTCCCCAATCTGGAGGCTCTACAGGTTACCCTTCTTGATTGCTCTAAACAGGTTGAAGGAGGAAAGCAAAAATGCGCTATTCGTGGCTAACTCCAAGTACTCCGCCGAAACATTGAGGGGAGTGTATGGAGTTGAATCCGAGGTGATTTATCCGCCCATAGACGTCGACGATTTTGGGAAAGCCTTTCACGAAGGAGGTAACTACTTCATAACGGTAGCGAGAATAGAGAGGGGAAAGCAGTTGGAGAGAACAATAGAGATCGCTTCCCTGTCTGGGATAAGGGGGATTGTAGTGGGGTACTTGAGTGAACCAGCCTACCTTAAGCGACTAAGGAAACTTAGCGAAGAGAAAGGGAAATTGGTGGGGTTCCTGCCTAACCTCAGCAGGGACGAGTTGATTGAGGTTATGAAGGGGGCATGCTGCTATTTCCATCCTACGACAGGAGAGCACTTTGGGGTCCCTGTGGTAGAGGCCATGGCCGCAGGACTACCTCCAGTGGTTCCAAAGGAGAGTGGAGCGGCGGAAGCCTGGAACCACTTTACCTACACTACCATTGAAGAAGCAGCGGAGAAGCTCAAGCAGGCTAGAGACGTCGATCGAAATTACAGGAAGTCCCTAATGGAGGAGGCCAGTAAGTACTCGTCAAAGAGATTTAAAGAGGAATTTTGGAATTATTTATGTAATAAGGGACTAGCTCAGTAATTTTAGAATCCTGACCTTCTCTGACGTAGTTAACGAGGCTATCGGAGGTGAGGTTAAGATGGAGACAGTCCAAACCTTCAGCGCAGAGGGAAGGTCTGGAGGCAGTATTATAAAAAAGTTCTACCAGAAATTAGAGATAAAAATAGAAATTTATAAGAAAAAGAACTTTTAATTTAATAAAGCTCTCAAAACTTAAGCTCCTCCCTAAGTAAGTGATATAATGGTCAGTACAGCTGTACTACAATGGGTAGAAATCTAATAGTCATTGATCCTAGTCTCGCTGGAGCCTCTGGAGACATGTTCCTCGGGGCCCTCAGTGACCTAGGTGCTCCTCAGTCTATAGCACAGATGGTGGGAGATAAAATTTCTGTAGAAGGAGGAAGAAACACGAAAGTGCTATTCAAGAAGGTGAAGAAAGGAGAGTTCTTAGCAACAAAAGCCGAAGTATTTGTAGAAAGAAATGAAGGACCGAGAACAGGGAACGAAATGAACGAGTTGTTGAGAAGGGTTGTGCTGTCCCTAAGCCTATCGGAAAGAGCGACCAAATGGTCGTTCAAAGCGCTAAATGAGCTGCTCCAGGTAGAGGGCAAGTTGCATGGGGAATCGGTCGAGGAGGTCGACCTCCACGAGTCAGGCTCTTTGGACACATTGATCGATATAGTGGGCACATCGGCTCTACTCGACTCCATATTGGGGTCTGAGGGAGAGGTGATATGCCTACCCGTGGCGCTGGGAGGGGGACATCTCACATTCTCTCACGGAACTGTTCAGGTACCTGCTCCAGCTACCATTGAAATACTGAAATCTAGAAACGCGATAGTAAAGGGTGGTCCTGTAGAGGGCGAGCTGACCACGCCAACAGGGGCCTCCCTCCTAGCTTCATTGTGTGAGAACTTCACACCTTTTTACCCAGCAATGATCCCTAAGGCGATCGGATACGGAGCCGGAGATAAGGAACTACCTGGAGTTCCAAACGTTCTACGGTTAGTGTGGGGAGAACGGGAAGGCGGCCTCTTGGAGGAGGAGGTGGTAGTTCTAGAAACCGACTTGGACGACTGCACTGGAGAGGAACTGGGGTACGTTTTGGAGAGGCTAATGACGGCAGGAGCGAGAGATGTGGCCGTGATACCAGAGACAAGGAAGAAGGGTAGGCCTGGCCACCTATTGAGAGTGATATCCGACCAACTCGAATTCAAGAGGATAGCTGAAATGGTTTTAAGGGAGACGGGGACGCTAGGAGTCAGAGTATTACGTACATCCAGATTGGTAGTACCCGAGAGAGAACAAGTTGGAGTTAAAGTGAGCGTGTCAGGTAGGGAGTTCGAGGTCAGAGTCAAGGTAAGCAAGGACTTTAACGGTCGCACCCTTAGGGTCAAACCAGAGTACGAGGACGTAAGGAAAGTAGCCTCGGTCACTGGACTGTCAATCAGGGAGGTGAGTGAGCTGGTCCTTAGGGAGTTCGGAGAGTCCTAGCCAGGGCCACTCTCCTTCCTATCATCGAAGCCACTACAGCAGCATTTACTCCGTTATCTATGTTAACTACGGCCAACCCGAGGGGACAGGCCTGAAGCATGGAGAGGAGCGCGGCTTCTCCCCTGCCCCAGCACCGTAGCCCACCGAGGAAGGTACTCCTATGACCGGCACGTCGAGGAGCGAGGCCATCACTGATCCTAAAGCTCCTTCCATTCCCGCGACCACCAACGCCACATCGACGTCTTCTCTCTTCATAAGAATGGCAGCATCTATGGCCCTCTTGAGTCCAGCGACGCCCCTGTCGTAGGCCTTAACGACTTGGCAACCCATGACCTCCACTATGGTAGACGCCTCCTCGGCCACCGGCACGTCGGCCGTCCCAGCGGTCACTATCCCCACCTTGCATTGGAGCTTCTCTCTTGTGAAGCCCCTAGTGCTGACCACTGCTACTTTCCCTATTTCGTTCACTTCGACCTCGAGGTCGGCCCCGCTGAGTCCATCCAAGAGAGCATTCAACTGATCTACCGCCAACCTAGATACCACTACGCAACCCGACCTTTTCGCCACTTCAGACACTATCTTCAGTAGTGTGTCAGGCCTCTTCCCCTCAGCCAAGACAATCTCGGGCACGTCCCGTCTATCTTTCCTACCTAGGTCGAAAAGGACATCCATTCCCAATTTCTCGAGGCCCGTCAACCTGATGTTCCTGACCGTCTCCTCTAAGTCTATCTCTCCCCTCTTGAACCTCAAGAGGGTCTCTCGAATATCCATGATAGGAATCAATTTCGTTAGGGGTTAAAACTCGAACGTGTTCGGTTCATAGTTGACTTCCTCACTCTGCCTAGAAGAGTGACCTTCCTTCCCAAGGTTGGTTCGTTGTTCCCACCTCAACCTGGAATTTTTCATCTAACGGGATCCCTCCAACTCCCGTAAAGTTAAATCCGATGACGTAGATTACCTAACTTATGGAGAGTGACGTCAATAGCAAACTGGATGAGCTGCTTAAATGGTTCGAGAGAAACTGCCAAGGCAGGGCCATAGTTGCCCTATCTGGGGGAGTAGACAGCTCTTTGGTGGTTTACGGGGCTTCCAAGACGCTTGGGAGGGAAAGGGTCTTAGCTGTGACGACGAAGTCCCAGATTAACCTAGACGAGGACCTCCTGTGGGCTGAGAGGGTGGCCTCCTCTGTAGGAGTTGAGCACGTAGTAATTGAGACGGACGAGTTAAAATATGAAAACTTCAGGAGCAATCCGCCAAACCGGTGTTACTTCTGTAAGGACAACCTTTACAGCATAATGGTTAAAATCAAAGGTCCCACCGATACTCTGTTAGACGGACTTAATGCGTCGGACCTCAGGGTTCACAGACCAGGCTTTCTAGCGAAGAGAAAATATCAAGTGAGGAGTCCTCTAGCTGAGGTCGGACTCACTAAGGAGGATGTGAGGGGGTTAGCAAAGGTGCTCGGTCTCCCCAATTGGGACAGACCGTCAGAGTCCTGTCTAGCCTCAAGAGTCCCATACGGGGAAGAGGTAACTCGTGAGAAGTTGGCGAGAATTCGAGAAGCGGAAGTGGCAGTAAAGGAGCTCAGTAACGTCAGCGTCGTGAGGGTCAGGTCCCACGGTGAACTGGCTAGGATTGAGGTTCCAAAGGAAGAGATGTTCAAATTGTTCGAAAGGGACACTTTCTCCAAGGTAGCTGATAGACTAGAAGGGTTGGGCTTTACGTATGTGACGATTGACTTGAGGGGATACAGGAGCGGTAGCTTGGACTTAGTTCTCCGGAGAAAGGTAATTCCACTCGAGGGGGATCGGACATCTCAACATTTAATTTAGGTAAGCGGGATTTGGCCAGGTGTTCAAACTGGAAAGACGGAGGTTAGGCAGGACAGGATATCAGGTATCCATACTTACGATAGGTGGATGCGGCCCGGGAATATGCCCTGACGCGGAGATGGGAGTGAAAGCAGTGCAGGACGCCATAGCTAGGGGACTAAACATGTTGGACATAGCCCCAGCTACGGTGAGGCAGAGTTGAGGTTAGGTAAGCTAGTCAGAGAAAATCGAAATAAGCTAGTGATCACTGAAAAAACCATGGAGAGGTCTAGAGAGGGTGCGTGGAGGGAACTGAAAACGTCGTTGGAGAGGTTGGGAGCGAACTATTTCGATGCATATCAGTTCCACGCTGTTGGTTCCCTCGAGGAGCTAGACGCTATCTTCTCGGACAACGGCGCCATGAAGGCTTTCCTAGAAGCGAAGGACATGGGCCTCATCAAACACATCGGGATCACGGCCCACAAGGACATGAGGGTCGTGATGGAGGCGCTGAAGAGGTTCGACTTCGACACGATCCTTATACCTGTAACGCCGATAAGTCTAGTTCACCCAACTCCGGAGAACGACTTCAGGCCGTTGCTGAAGATCGCCAGGGACAGAGACGTGGGAGTGATAGCGATAAAGGCCGTGGCCAAAGGTAGATGGGACGGCGAACCTCATCACTACCAGACTTGGTACCACCCTTTCGACGACGAAGAGTCTATGGAGGTGGGAATGAGATTTGCCTTGTCTCAGGAAGGAGTAGCCACGTATCCCATGGCTTGTGACGTTAGGCTCTGGCCCAAGATCCTGAAGATCGGCGAGTCCTTTAGGAGGATGAGCGATGAGGAGCAGAGGAAGGCAGTGGAGTACGTTAAGGCTCGAGGAGCGAGCCCTTTATTCCCAGAACCCGCTCAATGACTTCGATTGAGAGTCTAGTGACAAGAGACGAAAATGTTTTCTATGGTGATAATTTCTTTGTTTAACTAAAAGCTCCCACAAACCCTGGGATTTTTTGTAGTCTCAAAGAGTTTTAGTAGAAAGCAATATAAGGTTTAATCGCTTTCTTTATTTCGTGGGAAAGGAATGAGTCAGAGAAAGGTTTACAAGAAGTTGGACCTCTCCGGTAGCTCATGCGCCGGACCCATAGGTGAGGTCTCAGGGGTCTATGAGGAGTTGGCCAAGGGGAGTTTCTGGAGGTTGTGTTGGGAGACCAAGCAACTAAGAAGGATCTTATCGCGTGGGCAAAGAAAGTAGGCGCGGTGGTGGAGGAAGAGACGGAAGAAGGGGGTAAGCCTAGGCTCTTAGTAGGGAGGCCGTGAACCGTGAAGAGGATCATAGTAGCGGGGGCGGGGATTGGAGGAACCATAGTAGCGAACAGGCTGTCAGACAGACTCCGGAACGAGATAGACTCTGGTGAGGTTGAGATAGTTTCCTTGGATAGGTCTGACAAGCACATCTACCAACCTGGACAACTCTTCGTGGGAATGGGGCTAGAAGATGCCTCGGAGATTGTGAGGGACGAGAAGTCCCTTCTCTCGAGAAGGGTGAAGTTCCTTTCGGGGAAGGCTGGAGAAATGGTGAGGATAGATGTAAACGAGCACACCATCCTCACAGCCGATGGGAAGTCTCACAAGTACGACTACCTCGTGCTCTCGACAGGATCACACAACGACTGGGACATGGTACCGGGGCTAAAGGATGTCCTCCAGACAGCGTGGGACTACGAGAGGGCCATGAAGATGAGGGAAGCGGTATCCTCCTTCCAAGGTGGGACTGTCGTGATAAATGTTGCTAGGTTACCCCACAAGTGCCCAGTGGGACCGTTAGAGAACACACTCATGTTCGACGATCTGATGAGAAGGAGGGGATTGAGGGAGAAGACGAGGATAATCTACACATACCCGGTGCAGGGTGTATTCGGGATTCCCAACGTGAACAAGGTCATGCTGAAGATATTTGAGGAGAGAGGAATAGAGGTAATTTCGCCCTTCACGGTGAAGTCGGTCGACCCAAAGGAGAGAGTGATAGAGTCTAACGAGGGAGAGAAAATTAAGTTCGACCTACTGATGGGAGTTCCACCTGCCATGGGCGCTAAGGTCATCGGAGACTCAGGTATAGGGGATAGGAGGAACTGGGTACCCACCGACAAGTTCACACTACAAATGAAGGACCATTCAGACGTTTACGTCATGGGGGATACCACAGACATACCTATATCAAAAGCAGGGTCCACCGCGGACTTCGAGTCTTACGTGGTAACCCACAACCTAGTTAATGACATCAGAGGTAACTTGGGAAAGAGAAGCTACGATGGTTCTGTGTTCTGCTACATAGCAACCGGCATAGACAGCGCTACCTACATAAGATTCAATTACAACAACCCACCCGTCCCTCCGCCACCTTCTTACGTCCACTGGTGGGGGAAGATTATGTATAATAATGCCTACTGGACTGTGACGGCGAAGGCGATAGTATGAGGCATGGAGTTTTAGTAGGAAGCAACGAGCGGAGCAAGCTCCTCTACGCCGCGATGGAGACGGTAATAAGGGCTTCCCTTGGGGACGAGGTGACGGTATTCCTCACCATGGACGCAGTGAGGGCCTTCACGAGGAACCCTGTGGTGACAGAGTCTACCACTTCATCGAGGTTAGCTAAGGAGGCAGGAGAAGACTACTTATCGCACCTAAGGAAGGCGAAGACAAGTGGTAGGGCTGAGGTGCTAGCCTGCTCCTACGCTAGCAAGCTCTTCCACCTGAGCAAGGAGGACTACATTGACGTGGTGGACGACGTAGCTGGTATAACCACCTTCGTATCACAAGTTGACGGACAGATAGTCTCAGTGTGGTGAAGAAGATGGAGTCGCTGGATTTAGATAAGGTAATGTCTAAAATAGATGATAAGAAGCTCCAGGAAATAGCGGACCTGTTGGACGAGCTCTCGACAGTGAACGAAACCCTAGACAAACTCAGGGAAATGAAGGAGAGTGGAACTCTCGACGCCCTGATAAACTTCTCTTACGGGCTGAAGTCCCTCAGGGACCTGTTGAACGAGGACGCAGTGAGGAACCTCTCCAGATATGCCTCGAACCTACTGGAGTTCGCGTCGTCAGTGGATGACGAGACTGTGCAGAGCTGGAAGCGGATGGCCTCCGACATCAGGGTAGTTGAGAAGCTGTTAGCTAGGCTCAACGAACTCAATAACAACGGGACATTGGACACTTTGCTCGAAATGGCCTACTGGCTGAAGTCCCTCAGGGACCTGTTGAACGAGGACGCAGTGAGGAACCTCTCCGAGAAGGTCTCCTCGCTCCTAGAAGTGAGCTCGGAGATGTCCGAGCTTCTGAAACAGGGGTGGCTCTCTAAGCTAAACGAGGTGTTAAGTAGTCAGGAAATAAGGGATGCAGTAAAGGATCCACCGAGGGTGGGACTGAGTGGTCTCATAAGGATGCTCTCTGATCCTGACGTGCAGAAAGGGATGGGAATAGCGATGTCTATACTCAAGGCCATAGGGAAGAGGACAGGCCAGCAGAGCTAGTGTTACGGAGTGAGAGTCGTTGGACTCACCCTATCAAGGAGGAGAGAGTGGGCCCTTGCAGTAGGGAGATTGTTCCAGGCCCCGTGAATAGAAGCAATAGGGCACCAGCTAGGAAGAGGAGATCCAGGTCTACCCCAAGCCCGGTTCCGCTGGCCATAGGTTTCTTCATCTTAGTTAAACTTGCGACTATGGTTCCCACAAAGAAGATGATCAAGACTACGCTAACCAGCAAGTTCAGGGTCCCGATCAACACCAGCAACCCTCCTAAGAGTTCGGTTAGCATCGACAGGTCAACGAAGACTGGATGGATCCCTATCTGCTTCATGAAGTCCTTCATCTGCCTGTTCCCAGTCCTATTTAACTTGGAAAAGGAGTGGGGAATGAGGGAAAAAGCGTATAGAAGCCTGAACAGAAGGAGTCCGATTGAAACCGAGAGTCCAGCTACCTGACTCATTGCTTTATCACTGGAATCTAGTTTACTGAGTAAAGTATATATACTAGTAGGTGGGCAACGATAAATCCGCTTTACTGGAGGCAAGTGGCAAACAGCTTAATTTCCGCGTTCTCCCTTAAGGTACGTGGAGTATAGGGTGGAGTCGACTAACTTAGAACTCTATACCTTACTACTCCATTTTGAAGAATACGTTCAACCAGTCCAGATTTCTCTAGCCTGTGTAGGTGAGACACAGTCTCCCCGAACGCCATGAACTTATCGAACGCAGAGAGATTGTCCCAAGGGCGATACCACGATATGGAAGACGCCACGTCTTGAGCGCTGAGAGGGCCCCTCTTAAGTGCGGCGAGGACTTCCTTGAGCCTTGTGTTGTGATGAGAGATTAGTTGCCCTATCCTTGTTCTGAGGTCATGGAAGGGTGGGCCATGAGCTGGAAGAACCAGTGAGATCGAGAGGTGGTCAACTCTCCTTAGACTCTGCAGGTAATCACCTAAAGGATCGTCGTCCTCTCTCATTGAGGACACGTTAGGTGTCACACTCCAAAGCACGTGATCTCCAGAGAGTAAGGAGTCCCCTACCAAGAAACACGTATGTCCAGGGGTGTGACCTGGCGTCCACAGGGGTGTTACCTCAATGTCACCTAATTTGACTGTTTCCCCATCCCTCAAGGTCTCTTCTACTTCCAGGCCTTCATAGAGGGCGGAGTACCTAGTAGAGATGGTGGACGCGTACTCCGCCAAGTCCCTAAGGGCCCCGTTTTCGGCGAAAAAGGACGAAAGTTCTCTTCCAAAGGACGGCCTTGAGAGCTCCTCTATCTCCTTAAGTTCCCTGTCCATTAGGGTAAAGGAGACTCCCAGGTCCTTTCTGACTTTCCGCCAGTTACCAGAGTGGTCAACGTGATGGTGAGTGAATGAAGCCCAGACGACCTTTCTTCCCCTGAGTGCGGACTTGAGAGATCCCCAAGCCTCTTCCGTGGGCATACCGAAATCTATCAGACCTAATCCCTCATCCGCTGCAAAGAGGTACGAGTTCACGTACTTAAGTGGTCCCGGCATGGGGAGCTCGATTCTCTCCATGATTCACACGAATTCCATGATAATTGCCACTAGCCTATCAAGCTTGCTGGAGACGTTCTCCCTCTTGGACTGCTCTACGTAAATATCCCTGAGTTGATCGAGAACCTCCCTAGGCCTGGACATTACAGACCTAATGACGTCTTCAGGTATCTGATCGTACCTAATTCTCCTCTGGTTTCCCGTGAGGAAGGGGAGGTACTCCTCTTGGGTCATAGTGACTAGAAGAGGACCTCCCCTGTCTAGTAGGTACTCGTGTTGCCCCCTCTTTCCCAAGGAAATTGCGAAGTCTTCAGAAGGCGGCATAAGTGAGGACATCGTCTGAAGCATGGCGATCACCGACTCCATATCCCCCTTTCTCTTCATACGAGAAAGTCTCTCCTTCAACTCATCTACCTCGTCCACATCACTCCATCATCACTCTCACTATTAAAACACGAAGAGGAAGCTAACTCCGAATAACTTTCAAGTTCTCGACAGGTCATAGTGTCCTAGCGGAGGAGGAATGGGCACTCTCATCTTGATCCTCCCCTCCCTCAACCAAGGCGAGAGGAGGTACGCAACTCCGTTCTGTTCTAAGCTGAGCTCCCACGCCTCTTGCTTAGACAGCCCAAGCGATTCGGCGGTTCCCCTGTCCATCCTGAAGAGAACCTTCGTGTTGGATAGCTCAACCACCGTCTCATTAAGGTCCTCAGGGGCATGTGTGGCGAAGATGAAACCCACCTTCCTCCTCCTCCCCAGTCTCATCATCTGTGAGACCTTCCCAGCTACATGAGAGACGTAGTATATGTCGTTGTCACCTCCCCTAGAGGATGGAAAGAACCTGTGTGCCTCATCTATTACCACCAGGTATCTCCCGCTCACTCTGCCTTCCCTTACCTCCTGCTCCCTTTTCGAGAACAGTCTGTCCAAGAAGTAATACGCAAGCACCTTCTGGGAGAAGTCGTCTGCCTCCAAGTTGTAGAGGTCAAACACCACAAGCCTTCCGTCGGCCTGGGACAGTGGGAGTCTCTCGGCCCTCAGGTCGAAGAGGCCTGTCTCGTGAAGCGAATGGAGTCCCCTCATTATGTTTTCCCTAGTACTCCTGTGTACCTGCAACCTATCCATGAGGTCGCTCTTGTCTAAGAGTTCGATCAGCTCTTTGAGGGACTTAGGTCTCAGCTCTCTTAGGGCTATCCTGAGGAAGTGTGATGCCTGTTCACTGAAGTATGGGTTAAGCCTAGGTAGGACCGACCTAACTGTTGAGAACCTGAAGAAGAAGGGAATCAACTTCACTTCGGCCCGCCAGTCCGAAGAGACTACCCTTATCTTATTGCCCTCTACCACGACCTTGATCTCTCTGCCCTTTGACTGCACGTAGGAAACCAAGCTCCTCACATACAGGTCATAGTAGGAGGAGGTAATCATAGATAGAGTGGTTCCTTTAGCGAACCTCCTCAACCACGCCCTCGTTATAGGGTACACTACTGTCATTTCTATCGAGTTCATCCTTCCCACCCACCTCTCGAAGTTCGTTCTCCCGTCAGGAGGCAGGAAGGAATTGTAATAATCTCCAGTGGCATCAAGCACAAATGCCCTGTCTTCAGGTTGGGAAATATAGAGGGACGAGAGGAGGTCCTTTATGAAGGACGTCTTCCCAGCACCCGTCGTTCCTAGCACTAGAGCGTGATAGTTGAGGTCGCTTACGTCAACGGACACGACTACTTCCTGCCCCGCCGAGTAGGACTCGTGGAGGACTCCTAGCTTCACTGATCCCCTGTTCAAGGAAAGCGCCTGCTCAACTAACCAAGCTTTAGGTAGCACGACAGGAGACTGTGGTTCAACCACGAGGTCTCCCACTTCCACAGCATTGTGATCGAGGACATCAACTCTCGTTAACGGTCGGCACTTCACGATCACGTTAGTGAGTAGACCTCCAGGCTCCTCGCTATCACCTTCCAACACCTCGGCCACGTCCTTGGAAGTCACGGCAACTACGTTAGCGTCCTTCCTCTGGTAGCCCACCGCCCTCATAAGGACTACGCTCAGCGTCCTTATGTCGACGGCTGCCAGCAACACCCCGAGTCTCCCAAGAAACGGGTACTTGTAGTAGACTTCGTGATCTACTACTACGTTGATGACGAACTCGTTCTCATCTACCTCCACTGGGGATACCCTCGAGACCCTTCCTACTACCTCACCCGTCTGGCTGTTGGATACGGCAAGCGTTCTGGCGAGTTTGAACCTCTCCTTCACCAGGGAGTAGGCGTCCTGGGGAGTCAAGGCACCCTCACTTCCAAGGCGCTAGAATAGGAGAGCTGGAGTCCTGTCTCCTCTAAGGTAGATGTCACGTGTCTCTCCAAGTGCAGACTAACCGCTTTCGCCACTCTATCTGCTAACGCCAACACGGAGGGGACGCCATCACCAGTTAAGGGCATGGCTGCAACAATGTCTACTGGGTCCTTAGAGGGGATCAAGGACTCAACTCTAAGTAACGAGAACCTAGGGACAAAGGGATGGTACGGCCTGAGAAGGTAGTAGCTGTACACCTTGGTTCCGTATTCTTCCCTTTCGACTGGACCCACGACTGTGGTGGAATAGGGAGGCTGGAGGCAAAACCTAGCCCAGTGAAGTAAGAGGGCCTGATCCGAGGCGAATTTAGTGGGGTCCAACCCCATAACCCTGATGGTCTCTTCCCTTACCCCAGAGAGGGCAGATCTTAACACCGTCGACTTCTCGAGTCTCTTGACGACTCCCACCTTCTTCGAATCGAGGTATCTAAGCCGAGTCCTGTTTATCAGGCTCCTATCTTCCTCTGGGAGTCGAACGTATGAGGGAAGTAGAGGTCCGTCTACCAACACCAGCTGATCGTTAACTACCCCCAGGGCCACCGATTCTAGAGAGGCCCTTAGGAGGGACTCCACGACCTCGGGCTCAGCGAGAGAGTCAAGCACCTTCCCAGATGGAGTCCTGTCCATGTAAGGACTCAGGTACCTCTCGATCCCCTCCCCCCTTTTCGGCGAGGACGAGGCCACGGCAATAAAGGGAGCGCGTAAGGGGAGAGACGGAGAGCCTAGAAATGTTGGGTATATCCCAACTACAGGCCTCTTATTTGAAGCAGCTGCAACAGAGGCCAAGGAGACCACCCCATAGCTGTAGGTCAGCGACCTACTACTTCCGTCTACAGCAGTTACGGAACCAAGTTCGCGAGGTTGAGGTTCCATAAGCGAGGCGGTAAGTGAATTGACTAGCGAGCCGTCGTTTGCTTCGAAGTCCTCTCCTCTACCGACGTCAGTTAAATACCTCGCTAGATCGTCGCGTATGAGGGCTAGCAGGTCGCTGCTATCCATTTACATTTCATGGGTATTCCTTAATATATAAACGTGTCAGTTTCGGAGAACCCCCACACCCATGGTTCTCCTCCATCGAAGGAATAATGGTTAAATCCCTATATCGAGGCTATATCACAAACAGGCTAGCGAGACTCCATGATTTGCCTAGCTGCTATAACGATTGGGTCCCAGACCACGGAGACTGCAGGAAGGTAACCCATCTCCACGAAGAACAGTTGCTCCACAGTCATCCTGGCTTCCAAGGCGGCTGCAACGGTGTTCACCCTCCCCAATACCTCCTCACCTCCCGCCACCTGAGCACCGAGGACCCTTCCATCCTCTGCAGCTACTAACTTCACGAAAATATCTTTCCCCCCAGGGTAGTACCTAGCCCTAGTCTTGGCCTTGACGAAGGAGGTAATGGTCCTCAGCCCAGCCCTTTTCGCCTCTAACTCGGTAAGCCCCACCTTCGCTATCACCAGGTCCTTGAATTTGGTCACCACGGTCCCCACTGTCCCTGGGAACACCATTTCCATCCCACCGACGTTGCTTCCTGCCACGTAACCCATCTTATTAGCCACGGGAGCGAACGGTTGCCAATCGGGAGCACCCGTGATCAAGTTCTTAGATTCTGCTACGTCCCCAGCACCATAGACGTCAGGGTGAGCAGTTCGCATGTGCTGGTCAACAACGAGGGCTCCAGTAGGGCCTATGGGGAGCTTGCCCTTCACTAAGGTCACGTCAGGTTCCACTCCTACAGCCAAAACAGTTGCGTCAACTCTATACTTTCCACCGTCAGTGACAACGATCTTCCCTTCTTCGTCCACCGACTTCAACGCTTCTCCCGGCCTAAAGTCTACACCAGACTCCCTCACCCTTTGGCCTATAACTTCCCCTATCTCCTGATCTACGGTCCTACTTAACGGATACTTCCCCCTGTGGATCAGGTACACCTTCTTTCCCCTCTCGACCAGGGCCTCCGCCATCTCTAGTCCCAAGATCCCTGCACCAACTACGGCGACTGTAGATGCAGCCCAAAGGGCCTCTCTTAATTCCATTGCGTGGAACGGGTGGTGTGCGGCGAAGACCCTCAAACCTCTAAATGGCATCTTAGGCCTAGCCCCCAAGGCCACTATTAGAGTGTCGTACTCGACACTCCTAGCGTACCCCTCCTTCCTGACCTTAACTGTTCTGTTCTTCAGATCTAACTCCTCAACCTCGGTTCCCACATTAACCTTGATCTTCCTTTTCTCCTCAAAGAACTGAGGTGTGTAAGTCATAAAGAGGGAGGTGTCGGAAAAGAGGCCTTCCACGAAGTATGGCACCGCACAAGGAGCGTGGCTGACCATATAGGTTCTTTCGAAGACCTCTACCTCGGTGTTAGGGAGTAGCTTCCTAACTCTAGACGCGGCACTCATGCCGGCGGCTCCGCCACCCAGCACCACCACCTTTCTGAGAGACATGGGTCAAACTGTCTCTTCCCTATTTATATAGTCCCACGGACAAGTGAATAACATGACTGTAGACACTGAGGTGTGGAGCAAGGTTCTCTCCCAACTGGAAGGAATAAACAGGACCGGTCTCACCATGCCTGAGAGCGAGCTACTTAAGTACGTGGAGAGGGAGTGGAGGACGTCGATGCAGTTGGTTGAGCGGTTCAACAAGGACATGGGTGAGAGGAGGTGGTTTAGGGCCATCTCGGCTTTCCTCCAACTACTTCAGAGGGCAAACGCGGCTTACTCCTACCTCTACCAGCCAACCACAGTGGCCTCTTTAAACAACGAGAGGGTTGCGAATATCGTGAATGACGTCTTAGGAGTCCTCACAGACACGGTCACTAGGTGTGTTGAGGAAATAAAGTCCTCATCTAAGGACATGGGAGTGGAGAGCGTGACACTCGCAACTTCCTCGTTTCCCCCCACATTAAGCGTATCGGTGGTGGTGAAGAACGCTTGACGCTTACACCAATTGGAGTGAGTTGTTGAGAAAAGCAGAGGAAGTCCAAATACCTTCAGTGAGGGCGAAACCCCTCACTCTCTACGTAGGGCTTGGAGGTAGTGGGATAGCGGGAGACATGCTCGCTGGACTGGGATTACCGGTCGTAGTGTGGAGGCAACCCAATTACCCCACTTGGCTGAAGGAGGCTACCTTGGTGGCAGTGAGCTACTCCGGTGAGACGAGTGAGACTCTCCAAGTGGTTTCTGGAGCTTTGGAGGCTGGAGCCCAGATAATAGCGCTGACCTCGGGCGGGAGAGTAGAGAAGCTCTCCAAGGAGAGAAATATACCGTTGATAAAGGTTCCTTCTGGACTACCACCGAGGCTGGCATTTCCTTACCTCCTTATTCCACTCCTGAGGCTCCTCAATGAGTCGTACTCTGCAGGGATCAGGGTGGAGGACTTCAGAGAAGGAGCTGAGAGAACGAAGGAGGAGAACTTCAGGAGAGCGAAGGAAGTAGCCACATCGATTTACGGTAAGATCCCAGTGATTTACGGCTCGAAGTTCCTGGCAATAGCGAAGAGAATGAAACAGCAGATAAACGAGAACGCGAAATATCCGGCGTTTTATGGGGAGGTCCCCGAAATCCACCACAACGAGGTGGAGGGGTATGCTAGAGCATTCCCTCTACAACCTGTACTCATAAAGGGAGGAACCGCAGACGAGGTGACGGCGAAACTATTGAACCCAATCGTCTTAGAACCTCCTACGGGGACTCTTCTCCAACAATTCGGAGCTCTCACCCACCTTGTAGACCTAATATCGCTCTACTTGGCGGAGATCCTGAAAGAGGATCCCTACACATTATGGGTGATACCTAAAGCGAGGGAACTCACAGCATCGCTTTTTAGGTGAGCCTCTCCCCTTCTCACATGAAAGTCAGCATCCTAAACACGCTGGGTAAGAGGAAGGAAGAGCTGACAACCGTTACACCGGGAGTCGTCAAAATGTACGTCTGCGGTCCCACCGTGCAGGACCTAGTCCACCTAGGCCACGGAAGGACATTCGTGGCCTTTGACGGAGTAGTAAGGTACTTGAAAATGGCCGGCTATGACGTGATCAGGGTACAGAACATAACAGACATAGACGACAAGATAATAAGCAAGGCTAGCCAAGAAGGTAGAAGTTGGGAGGATGTGGCCGATCATTATTCCAGAGAGTACCTCGAGGCCATGAGGTCACTGAAAGTGGGGATAGACATGCACCCGAAAGTGACTAAACATATAGGGGAAATTGTGGATTTCGTGTCGAGACTTATCGATAAAGGAAACGCTTACGTCGCCCCCAGTGGAAGTGTGTACTTCGACGTCACTACGTATCCAGCGTACGGGGAGCTCTCCAACACGAAGATGGAAGAGTGGGACCAAGGGGAAGAGTTTCTCAAGGAGAAGAGACATCCTTACGACTTCGCCCTCTGGAAGTCAGCTAAGCCTGGAGAGCCGAACTGGGACTCTCCGTGGGGCAAAGGGAGGCCGGGTTGGCACATTGAGTGCTCCACCATGTCCTCACGTTACCTCGGCGGGAAGTTCGATATACACGGAGGCGGGGCTGATCTGGTATTTCCCCATCACGAGAACGAGAGAGCTCAGTCAGAGGCCCTCCTAGGTTCAGGCTGGGTGAGGTACTGGATGCACGCCTCATTTGTTACGGTACGGAAAGAGAAGATGGCGAAGTCTAAGGGCAACTTCATTTCCATCAAAGATGCCCTGAGTAAGTGGAGTCCTTCGGTGCTCAGGTATTGGTTCCTCTCCACTCACTACAGGTCAGAAGTCGACTTCAGCGAGGAGGCCCTTCAGGAAGCGTCGAATGCGTTGAATAGGCTCAAGGATGCCCTCGCCGTCGCCAGATCTGTAGTGAGAGAGTCCAAGGGATTTAGGGCCTCTGATGCCGATGTGGAGATTCAGAGGAAGATCGTTAGACTTCACGCCGAGTTTCACGAGAGGATGAGTGACGACTTCGACACTCCAGGCGCGCTGGCCTCAATCCATAGGGTGGCTGGAGTAGTCTTTTCTGAGCTCCAAGGGAGAGACAATCTCCTCGGAGGGATGTTGGCAGTTAACGCCTTCAGGGAGTTCAACCAAGTATTCGGAGTGATGGACGAGGAGTTCTGGGAAGGGGCCAGAACTGCAGAGGTGATAGACGCCGTCTTAAAGGTCAGGAACGTTCTCAGGGAGAGGAAGATGTTCGATCTCTCAGACGAATTGAGATCTGCCCTGGCAAAGGCTGGAATTAAGGTGTTAGACGGAAAGGAGGGCTCTACTTGGAGATTCGAGTAATGAAAATGGGTTTCCTCTCACCGAGCCTCTGAAGTAGTTCCCGAGTAGTGTCGGTGGAGTCGAGCTTAACTGCTTCCTCCAATCCGAAGAACTTAGCCTCCATGGCGTCGCTTGAGGGCGTGGGGTCGCCGTCGGCCTCGGCATAGAAGTCCAATATGACGTAATGGTATCCTTCTCTAAGGGTCTCAACTACGCAGAGGAGCTCACCAACCTTCACCTCGAGTCCAGTCTCTTCCTTAAGTTCCCTGATGACAGCCTCCTCCAAGGTCTCACCGTACTCCACCTTTCCCCTGGGATCGCCCATAGGCCGGCATTAGGAGGATGTCCTCTCCTTACAAGAAGGACCTTGTTACCTCTCTTCACCAGGCCTCCTACCGCGACCAAAGGTCTAGAACTCACACATATACTAACAGGCAGAGACTCAAAAAAGTAGGCGTCTCAGTCTACAAGCGATGTTGATGTAATCTATTTAAGTGTTTTCAATCCAGATACTTAACTTGGAATATATTAATCGTTCCCTTGATTAGCAACTAACTCTCTGGAGCAAACCAAGGACTACGATAAATAGTCTGCAAATAATTTTCAAACTTTCTTACTTTGAGCGCAGCTAGGTGTTACGAGACATTTTTGAATTTAACAGTCATTATTCAATATCCATGTCATTACGTGCTTGATGCCTTCTTTAAGTGGCGTTGGGTTCTTTATGATAGGGTTTTTGGCCACTAGTTTTTCGGCTTCTTCTAGTATGTAATCTTTATATGATATTTTTATTTTTTTTCCTGTTATTTCTTCTATTAGCTCGATGAGATCGTTTACTGATGTTCCCATTCCAGTACCTGCTTCATATTCTCCAGGATTTAGTCTACCATCAATAATATCTTTTATTACTTTCACAACATCTCCCACATAAACGTAATCTCTGATGTGGGAACCGTTACCATAGACTGTTGCTACTTCATCCTTTAATGCGGCCCTAGTAAATAAATAAACGGCACCTTTCCTAGAATTCTCCCCATAAATGTTATAAAACCTTAAAATATAAGATTTCATTCCATAAAGCTTATCGTATAGCCTTATCCATTCTTCACTATGTTTCTTTGCAAGTGAGTATGGGTTTGTTGGATTTTCAACAGATCCAGAAGTAGAAAAAACGAATATAGCCTTATTTCTTCTAGCTATTTCTAAAAATCTCAATGTTAATGCGAGGTTATCATTAAAATACTCATAAGGGTACTCTATTGAGAGTCTTATTAAACCCCTAGCAGCCAAATGAATAATAACATCATATTTACTATCTCCCAAATCATCACCTACATCATATCCATACACTTCATAGCCATGTTTCTCCAGATAATCGTAAATATGTCCACCTATGAAACCTTTATGACCAGTGACTAAAATTCTCACATCGTCTTGCTATCATACCACCTCTTAAAAGCTTTAAGGGGAATCTATGCATATTGAGAATTTAAAGAATAACATATTATTATAGATAATTTTAATATAGATTTTTCTTTAATATTATTTATATCTAAAGCACAATATATGTATATAACTTTTATTATTCCTTAACTTAGAATGGGTGCCAGATTGTATACTACGGTCTAGTTCGAGGCTCATGCTTCCCATGTGGACACAAACACTATCCCAAGGGTGTCTAGAATGTAAATATCTGGACGAATAGATTAACACAGCGATAAACATCTCCAAGGACATTCAGGTCCCTATTACGAATCCATTTAACTCTAATCACTGACTGTTTTTATCTATAGGTTGTGGAAAATTTCTAATCTATATGTGTTGAATAGAAAAATTTAAATGGGATAAAAGAAGAAAGAGGAATTAGAGATATGATAACATGAGAAGACAATATTGATCTCTAGTAAGGTAAATATATTCCTCTAGGTCAACTGGGGAAGAACTCACGCGGCCCAGGCTGTAGAAGAGGATCAGGCCACCTAGTTCTGCTAAGCTGGAGGAACTGTTTGACTCTCTGTGGGAGGGTTAAAGCTCTCTGCAGAGCTGTCTGCCTAGAGCGTGGGCCGCCTACACTATTATCTAGTAGAGGAACTCATCGCCTGAGGAAAAAACTTAAATGCATAACTCACATCGTGAGCGGGATGAAACTCTCCGTAGCGATCCTCAGCCTGATCGTGATGTCCGTTCTACTTCCCTCAATCTCCTTAGCACTTCCAACTCAACCTCCCTCACCCTCCTTGACTTCTCAAATCCCTCCAGGCTATTATCCGACCTACCTGTCCTTTTCCATCACGTACAACTCCAGCCATCAACTGAACATCTACTACGTTAACTACACAATCAGGCCAGGACAAGGAGGTGAGCTAGCTGTAAACGTGTCAACGAACGCAACTACTACGGTTAATGGGACTACTCGCTACGTGTTCTCATTTTT
The DNA here is from genome assembly GCF_003967175.1 of Sulfodiicoccus acidiphilus. Taxonomy (NCBI): domain Archaea; kingdom Thermoproteati; phylum Thermoproteota; class Thermoprotei; order Sulfolobales; family Sulfolobaceae; genus Sulfodiicoccus; species Sulfodiicoccus acidiphilus. The sequence continues at coordinate 2,119,860 of NZ_AP018553.1, forward strand.
AAGAAATGGCACCTTTACCGTCAATACCTTAGAGGACGTAATGAACCTGTCATCTCTGCCTTACATCTACCCAGGCTTCTTGTTCAATTCCACCTATGGCGTCAGCACACCCATCAGTGCAGTGGGGCTAATCTTCAAGGGCGAGTTGAACACGACCTTCACGGGACAGAAGGAGTACCTGTACTCTGTCTACCTTCCAAACCAACTGTCCGGCTTGTCCATACTGCTCTCCGATGGGGTCCTCTATCAGTTAAACTCGACTTATAACGGCGGAGAACTTCACCTACAGCTGCTAGAAGAGAGGTTAGGCAGCTTTCCACTGGAGTTAGGCCAGGTGCCCAATCAGTTGCCATCTGGACTACAGGTTCCTTACATCTATTCAACATACAACTTCAGTCCCCCAGCCCAGGCCCTTATTCCGTCAGGCTATGTGGAGTTCATGCCTTCAACGATCTTTGGAAACGGACTCTTCTCCATGGAACAGGCGTATGTGCAATACGTCGAGCTAGAACCGCTAACCAAGGCCTACGTTGGGCCTCTGAGAGTTCCCGTGTCTTTTCTACTCGAAGTGGGTAACTTAAGCCAACTACAATTTCCTTACATACCTAATTTCACAAGACCTACAAATCTGTTCTACGGAGGTCTACTTTTCAAGCTCAACGGATCCTCCAACGAACTCTACAGCTACGTTAACAAGACTGGCCTGTCCTTGACTGAACTACAGGTAGAAGGTAACGGTACAGTGTACCAGTTCTCGACAGCCCTAAGGAGTTCCAATGGAACCTACGTCACTCAATACCAAGCTACATTGATAGGTAACAGGTTCGTCACCGGAACTGTTCCCCAAGTAGTCCACGGGGGTCAAAGCCAGTTGCCATATCACGTGATCTCTCCTATTACTTCTCTATTGATCACAATAATAGTAACGGCGGCGATATCAGCAATAATAATCCTTCTGCATAGACCCAAGTGATTGTATTTTAACCCCGGGGGGATCATATAGAGTAGTGCTTTAATCTTTTAGATCCCGACAGCATTACGGGAATTATGCAGGAAGTTCAACAGGTCCTCACGGCTAGTTTATACACCCAACAGATGAAGAAACTGAGTCGCATCGGCGAACTCCTGGGTCTATCCAACGAGGAGCTCGAGTCCCTTTCTACCCCAGAGAGGGTGATTCAGGTCAAGGTACAAGTGGTCGGCCCAGACGGTAAGGTCAAGACTTACATAGGGTGGAGGTCCCAACACAACAGCGCGCTAGGACCATACAAGGGTGGCGTAAGGTACCACCCCAACGTTACCCAGGACGAGGTGATTGCTTTATCGATGATGATGACGTGGAAGAACTCCCTCCTCCAGCTTCCCTACGGAGGAGGTAAGGGAGGAATAAGGGTGGACCCATCAAAGCTTACTAGGGCCGAGCTGGAGCAGCTTTCCAGGAACTATGTCGAGAAGCTTCACAAATACCTGGGGAGCGAAGTGGACATACCTGCCCCCGACCTCAACACCAACAGTCAGACCATGGCGTGGTTCCTGGACGAGTACACCAAGTTGAGCGGTAAGATAGACTTTGCTGCCTTCACTGGCAAGCCCTACGAGGTGGGAGGCATACAGACTAGGAACTACAGCACTGGATTGGGCGTCTCCGCTGTGGCCAGGATGGCTGCGAAGAAGTTTCTAGGCGGGATAGAGGGTAAAACTGTGATAATCCAAGGCTTCGGAAACGTAGGTTCCTTCACCGCCAAGTTCCTTCAAGAAATGGGAGCCATAGTGATAGGCGTAAGCGACGTAAAGGGGGGAGTAATAGATCCCAAAGGTATAGATTACGAGAGGGCCATGGCAGTTGAGAGAGAGAAGGGCACGGTGACTGAATACCCCACTGGGAGGAAAGTCACTAACGAACAATTACTCGTGTCCGAATGTGATATACTCATCCCGGCAGCCATAGAAAACGTGATACACAAGGGCAACGCAAACCAAGTGAAGGCGAAGCTTATTGTTGAGGCAGCCAACGGACCTCTCACGGCCGATGCCGACATAGTCATGAAGGCCAGGGGAATTCCAGTAGTCCCAGATATCCTGGCCAACTCCGGTGGGGTAGTGGGAAGTTACGTGGAGTGGGCCAACAATAAGATGGGAGGAATAGTGGAGGAAGAAGAAGCCAAGAAACTCATAATGTCTAGGTTAGAGAAGGCCTTCGAGGAGACGTATAAAATGTACGAGAAATTGAGTGATCAGGACCTGAGGACCGCGTCCATGTCAATAGCAGTCCAAAGAGTAGTGAATGCTATGAGAATGAGGGGACTCATCTGACCATTGCTTCTTCACATCCACATTTTAGAGTAGGGTCCTTTTCTATTCACTCTAATGTGTATCTTAATGGGAATTGAGGGAAGACTCCTCTCGCGGAGATGTACCCCCCTCATTTAAACATCAGTTCCCAGGATAATATCTAGACGATTGCCGCAGACGAGGTAGGCGTCACGGAGACGCCTAAAAGCAAGGGTCCGTGAAGTACGCCTCCGCCCCGTCAGAAGGCCCTTAGTGGCCACAGACCGATCGGGCGGTGCTCAGGGGTGGGACGGTCCTCAGTGCCTGAGGAATTCTCCCCTTCCCACACGTTACGGGCAAGGTGAGGCTATGAAGCAGGAAGCCCAGTCCGTAAAGGTGGGGTGAGTTCAGATAGACGACAATTAAGAGAGACCCCACCGGGAGACGAAATTCTCTTGTAAATTTTGGGAAGTTTAGTAAATGTCACATATGCCCTTGTAGAGAGAATGGACGTCTAAGCATATTTAAGTCACGGTTCACGAATACAACCTAATGACTATCTCCTGGATGCGGACGTATGGTGTCACCATCAGGATAGATCTCCCTTAGGACTATGGGAACTATGAAGTGGAAGATCCACCGTACGGAGTTTGTTCGCTTCGTTCATATAATCTGAATCAAGAAGACAAACACCAATACTGCGGTTATAATTGCCGCTGCAACTATCATCCACTTCGCCATCCTCTTGGAGCTCCCGAAAACTATCGGAACTGGACCAACGAATATTACCCCACCGAACTCCCCTTTCCCCTCCGATTCCTCGCTCCGCCCTTCACTCCTTCTACTAGCCTTTATGATCTCATAAATGACACCCGCAAATATCAGGAGGAAGCCCAAGAAAACTACGACGAACCCAAGTTCCAGTAGTTCCATAGGATCTACTTCAATCCCTCCGTTTTTATCTTATTCGCGAGGACCTCAACCTCAGTTGGCACTTGGACAGAGTCCATCATAGTTATTAGAGATCCGACCCTCTCCCTCAATGAATCGTAATTCAGCCCCCTCCTCTTGAACACTGATTGGAGCCAGTTCACTAACTCGTCCCTATTCAGATCCCTGAGTTCTCTGTCCTCCGGTACAATACCTATTCTCCTCAAAGATCCCACAACCGACTCCCTATTGAAGTAGCTTTCCATCTCCCTCCCTATTCTTACACAACCTGAGGAGTCCTCTCTACAATCTCCTACCACCACCACCCTCAGGTTCAATGCCTCCTCCAACTTCCTCCATAACCTGAGGTCAACCTCGCTGTTGAGCCTATACACCTTTATCCCTAGCTCCTCAGGATCTGCACCCACCTTGGCCATCCAATACTTCACTACCGATGGCTCGACGAGGCCAGTTGTGAGGAGGATGTGGTTACTAAAGAAGAGGTCCCCAGGAGAGACGCCGAGGAAGGTCATGGTCGACCTCACCTCGTCGTCGAGTCTGACAACTGAAGCGTAAGAGGAGTTCTCCTTCCTCTCCATGACGATCACCGCCTGAGCTAACGGTAAGACGTAAGGTGAGTGGGTAGTGGTAATCACCTGTAAAATGTCCTTCTCAGCCCAGTCCCTGATCAGCTTGAGGATCTTGTACTGAAGGGAAGGATGCATGTTGACTTCAGGTTCCTCCACTAACACCAGCTTACCTGGACTCATCCAGAATACGAAGAGTAGCATTATCACCCTTTGAAAGCCGCTAGCAGTGAGGTCTATGTAGACAGGAAGGCTTTGCATGTTTATGACGAGTTTCTTGAAGTCGGCGAAGTCTATTCCCTTAACCTCTGGGACGGTCTTGCTCACCAAGTTCACGAAGTCGTACCAGTACTTCTTCAAGTTTATGGGGGACCTGTTGAGCTCCGCCATTCTTTTCATTAGAGAATCGAAGTAGACTTGGTCGAAAATAGGGACGTAGTCGACCTGAGTCGCAACGTAATCCAGCACAGGCTCCAGGGCTCTTATGCCGTCGCTGCTCAAGGGTCTATCGTTCATGAAGACTGTCTCGGGCTCCCACTGCATCGCCTTGGACTTGTAGGATATCCTCACGGACATTGTGAGCTTCAGTGGCTCCTCCCTTCCAATGGCCCTAGCGACCTCGGCCGGCGAAAGTTGGACTGTCCCAGCGAGAGTGATCGGTTTATCCACATCGTAGTCCTTCCATAGGAGAACCTGCTCTTGCTCGGGATCTTCAAAAGTAGCCCTCATGAGGCCGGCCTTCATGTTCTTCAAGAAAAGGTAGACAGCTGAAAGCAAGTTGGTCTTCCCCCTTCCGTTGTATCCTACCACCACGTTAAACTTCTCTAGCTGAGGCAGGTTGACTTCAGCGAGTCCTCTGAAATTGGTGGCCTGAAAGCTGGTGAGCCTCACGAGTGTTCACTTCAATGGAGTATTACCGTTCAAGGCGTTAAAATGGTTGGGCGTCTAAAAAGAAGGCAATTTCTCTTCTTCAAGAAATAGGAGGTATTATGGGCAGTACTACTTAAAGGCTCGATCTCAAGTATCCTCCGTCTACGGGTATGAGAGCCCCAGTGACGTAAGTGGCAAGAGACGACGCCAAGAAAACGATGACGTTGGCCACCTCCTCAGGAGAAGCTATCCTGCCCAACGGAATGTTCTTTGTCATTTCCTCCTCCGCCTCCTTCTCAGTAATGGCTTTGGACTTGGCCCTGAACTTAACTAATTCCCTCACCCTGTCTGTCATGGCGTAACCTGGCATCACTCCGTTAACGAGGATCCCTTTGGGACCCAGTTGTCTGGCGACGCTTCTGATGAGTCCTGCCAGCGATATCCTCACTACATTGGATAAGTCTAGGTTATCCACTGGTTCCTTGAGGGTCATGGAGGTGGAGAGAACGATTCTCCCTCCCTTGCCCATCACCTTTGCCGATTCTCTCACTGCCACTACGGCGCTCATGAGCAGGAGTCTGAAGGCGTATTCCCAGTCGTCGTCCTTGAGGTCCATTATGGTGCCTGCCCGCGGGCTACCGGTGACGTAAGCCAAGACATCGAGACCTCCTAGTTGGGCTGTCCCCTCCCTTATAAGGGAGGCTACTTGGTCCTTATCTGTGAGGTCGCACCTCATGGACTTCACTGGTCCGTATTTGGAAAGTAAGGTAACGGCCTCGGCTAACCTAGATTGATCGTCGGAGGAGACGAGCACCGTGGCCCCCTCCTCTAAGAACCTCTTCGCTGTGGCGAACCCCAACCCCCTGCTGGCGGCGGTTACAATTACCTTTTTTCCCGACAGTCCCAAATCCATTTCAGATCAGGTACTTCTCTAGTCCTCCTCCTAAGAAAGCTTTCAGTTTTCTGAAGTCGGATTCGAGTTCCTCTTTCAGGGAAGGGTTGTAGAGAGCAGCGGCGGGATGGTAAGTGGGGAAGACCGTGGCGGTTTCTTCCCCTAGCTTAACCTTGAAGGTTCTTCCCCTAACCGACTCTATGGACTTGAAGTTGATCTGGCCCCTCGATAGAACATAGGCGGACGAATGACGTCCTAAAGTAACTAGAATCGTGGGCTTAACCAGGGATATTTCCCGTTCCAGATAAGACCAACACGCAGCCTCTTCTTCTGGGGTGGGTTCCCTGTTCTTAGGTGGTCTACACTTAACTAAGTTAGTTATGTAAACCTCTGTTCTGCTCAGTCCCAGGACATCCTCGATAAGTTTAGTCAGAAATTTGCCCGCCGCTCCAACGAAAGGCCTCCCTTCCGCGTCTTCGTTAGCTCCTGGGGCTTCTCCGACGAACATGGGACATCTTCTAGAGCCCTCACCTGGGACTGCGTTGGTCCTACTCCTCCAAAGTGGGCATCTACTGCAGCCCAATACCTCCGCCCTAAGCTGATCTAGAGTCAACACAGAGAGTCTAGGGTGAGGGAAAAAAACTCACTTCCTCCTCTTATTACTCCCGAAGAGTACTACTCCCACGACTACCACTACGGCCACGACTATGATTCCTATAACGAGAGGGCTGGAGAGTTCCCTAAGTAAAACTTGTGTCAATGGAGGAGAAACATAGACGTTGAAGTCAGAAGCTTGAGCGAACGGCACGAAGGAACCAGTCTGGTTCCACACTGCTGTAACACTCTCGGTATAGGTCCCAGGCGCTATACCGCTCGCCACGTCTATTACAAAGGTGACGTTGACCTCCTGGCCTGGGGCTAAGTCCCCTATGCCAGCTGAACTAGCCGTCAAAGCTGAGAGTGGATTGGAAGTGCTGACATAAGGATAGATTACGTCTGAAGGGTTGAGAATTATTCTAACGTTCTGGGCCTTTGCTTGTCCATCATTTTCTATAGTTAGAGTGATCCCTACCTGGGAAGTACCGGGATTCAAGACTGGCTGATAGACCTTAGTTACTATCACGTTAGCCTTTGGTTGGAGCTTCAACGGATACTGTTGCGAGTAAAGGCCTCCGTCGTAGCTAACTGTGAGGTTAAAGTAGTAAATCCCGGCTTTAGTGTCGTTAGGTATGTTGAATACGAATGAGATGTTTGCCCTACCCCCAGAGGGTAATGCTCCAATTTTGACGGGATTCTGAGAAACGATTTGAAAGGGTGAGGATATAGAGAGCGTGACGTTCTCCGCTAGTGCTGCCCCGTAGTTTACTACGACTGCAGTTATAGGTACGTCGTAAAACCCTGGGAACACCTCGGGCGGGACTGTATATAAGATAGCGGTGAGGTTGGGACTAGTGATAGTCACTGGCAGGAGCTCGGTGACGTTCTGCTGGAAGTAGTGCACTGTGACTGGCACGTAGTAGACTCCGGTGGTGACGTTGGGGTAGACGCTGGCCATGACTGTGCCCACGTTCTCCTGGCCGGCTGGGACGTAACCTACCGTGGCGTTGGTCTGCTGGAGAAGGAGCGGGTACTCCCTGTGCTGGAAGTAGATCGTCACGTTGCTCGCAGTGACCGTGCCGGTGTTCTTGACCACCACCGTGAGCGGGACGTTGGTCTGGCCTGGTCCTACAACGAGCGGGTTGTTGACGGAGCCCCACAGGCTGTCCAGGCTGAGGGTCACACTACCCTCGACGTAGACTGGCAGGAGCTCGGTGACGTTCTGCTGGAAGTAGTGCACTGTGACTGGCACGTAGTAGACTCCGGTGGTGACGTTGGGGTAGACGCTGGCCATGACTGTGCCCACGTTCTCCTGGCCGGCTGGGACGTAACCTACCGTGGCGTTGGTCTGCTGGAGAAGGAGCGGGTACTCCCTGTGCTGGAAGTAGATCGTCACGTTGCTCGCAGTGACCGTGCCGGTGTTCTTGACCACCACCGTGAGCGGGACGTTGGTCTGGCCTGGTCCTACAACGAGCGGGTTGTTGACGGAGCCCCACAGGCTGTCCAGGCTGAGGGTCACACTACCCTCGACGTAGACTGGCAGGAGCTCGGTGACGTTCTGCTGGAAGTAGTGCACTGTGACTGGCACGTAGTAGACTCCGGTGGTGACGTTGGGGTAGACGCTGGCCATGACTGTGCCCACGTTCTCCTGGCCGGCTGGGACGTAACCTACCGTGGCGTTGGTCTGCTGGAGAAGGAGCGGGTACTCCCTGTGCTGGAAGTAGATCGTCACGTTGCTCGCAGTGACCGTGCCGGTGTTCTTGACCACCACCGTGAGCGGGACGTTGGTCTGGCCTGGTCCTACAACGAGCGGGTTGTTGACGGAGCCCCACAGGCTGTCCAGGCTGAGGGTCACACTACCCTCGACGTAGACTGGCAGGAGCTCGGTGACGTTCTGCTGGAAGTAGTGCACTGTGACTGGCACGTAGTAGACTCCGGTGGTGACGTTGGGGTAGACGCTGGCCATGACTGTGCCCACGTTCTCCTGGCCGGCTGGGACGTAACCTACCGTGGCGTTGGTCTGCTGGAGAAGGAGCGGGTACTCCCTGTGCTGGAAGTAGATCGTCACGTTGCTCGCAGTGACCGTGCCGGTGTTCTTGACCACCACCGTGAGCGGGACGTTGGTCTGGCCTGGTCCTACAACGAGCGGGTTGTTGACGGAGCCCCACAGGCTGTCCAGGCTGAGGGTCACACTACCCTCGACGTAGACTGGCAGGAGCTCGGTGACGTTCTGCTGGAAGTAGTGCACTGTGACTGGCACGTAGTAGACTCCGGTGGTGACGTTGGGGTAGACGCTGGCCATGACTGTGCCCACGTTCTCCTGGCCGGCTGGGACGTAACCTACCGTGGCGTTGGTCTGCTGGAGAAGGAGCGGGTACTCCCTGTGCTGGAAGTAGATCGTCACGTTGCTCGCAGTGACCGTGCCGGTGTTCTTGACCACCACCGTGAGCGGGACGTTGGTCTGGCCTGGTCCTACAACGAGCGGGTTGTTGACGGAGCCCCACAGGCTGTCCAGGCTGAGGGTCACACTACCCAGAACTGGTATGGGGACTAACAGTCCCTGTTGGGCCGGAAAGAACACGTTAGTCACGTTCTCTATATAAGATAGCCCCAACTTGTCCTCGTAGACTCCCTGCTTCGCAGAGGCGCTTACACTGAGAAACACCACGAAACTGATCTCCCTTCCAGGTGGCCAGTACGATAGGTAGAAACTAGGTGAACCGTTCTCGTAGTTGTAGTTGCGGAATGGGGAAACGTTGAAGACCGTTACGTTAACGTCAAGGAGAGGGTATGGTCCCTCGTTGATCAAAGTGAAGTTAACGGGGGCACCAGTCTCACCTGGCGCTATTACTCCCTCCACCGGCTCTCCGAAGGCTTGAACGTGTTCTACCTGAGCAGTCGTTTGAGGTACGAAAATCAAGGAGGCCAAAAGAATCGGCACCAACAACATTAACGATCTAAGCTTCATAGCGATCCTGTGGGATACCGATATATCGAATTAAAAATCTATTCCCAATCACGTTTACGAGACTATAGCACCTTCGCACAACCAAACGCTTTCAATCTCTCCTAAACGTCCTTGTCGAGAGTTGCGTTCACGTAGTGCCACCCGAGGACTTCAGTCGACTACCCATGAACCGAGGACGGGCACCTCTCGAGAGGGTGGGGGACGAGGAAGGTGAGGGTGGTGCTCCCCTCCACCGGCCCCGAGGACTTGAGGGTTTGCGATCCCTTAAGGGTGGCCGGGGCGGAATTGGAGGTGGATGAGTTACGCCGCGGGTAAACACCGAAAGTATAGTAACAACTAGAAGGCCGTACCCATTATGCTTCATTAAGATTCCAGAAGCTCTCCCCAACCGGATTAAGCAAGGTTCTTACGTGAGGGTCTGACAGATCGCAATATTATGCATAAAATATTTAGGAGAAATGTCCGAATGTGTGTTCGGATATAACTTGAGATCAGAGGAAGTCTCTCACTTGGAGGAACTGTTCGACAGGTTCCCCGAAGTACCAAAGGAAGTAATACTAAAGGAGACCTTGCTTGTGAATGGGATCAAATTCACTGACAAGGCATTAGAGAAAGGAGGAGAGTACCAGGAGAAGGCATACTACCTTTTCACGTTCGATAAAGACGAACCCTCCATAGTGAGAAAAAGAGCAAGAGTGATCCCTCAGGAGATCTCAGTTTGGGGTGGGCCATGGGGACTAAGAAGAACTGTAATTCAGGGAAGACATTCGGAGAGAAGTCCATTTCTAGTAGATGTAGAAGACGAGAGGACAGTCCTGAGGGTGGGAGAGAGTAGGTTGGCAGACGTATCTTTCGCCCCAAAACCACAGTACTACGGCTCGCTTTTGACCTCAGGTTTAAAGGTGGAGGAAGTTGCTCCTGCCATCTACTGGGGTGAAACAGTGGACGTTACTGTCTTCAGGGTGTGTGAATACTGGGGGAAGGAACAATGCAAGTTTTGCGATATCAATGAGAACTTCAAGTGGTGGGGTGACTTGAGGTCTGGACTAGGTACTAAGGTGAACCCAGAGCTTGTAGCAGAGGCCGTCTACATCGCGTTTAAGTCACCTAACACGAAGAGATACCTGATCACCGGAGGAGCGATGAGAAACCAGCTAGAGGAGTCTCAGTTTTACCTGAACTACGTGAGAAGGACTGAAGAATTACTGGCAGGTAGGCTTCCGCTCAGGTTAAACGTCCAAGCTGTGCCAACCAATATTTTGTCCAAGTTCTACGAGGCAGGTGTAGACTATTACCATCCCAATATCGAGGTCTGGGACTCCAAACTCTTCTCCATGATATGTCCAGGTAAGGATAGGGTAGTAGGGAGAGACGAGTGGATCAGGAGGACGATCGACTCGGTCAAGCTGTTCGGAGTAGGTAACGTGAGCCCCAACTTCGTCGCCGGAGTGGAGGCTGTGAATGCGGAAGGACTACCTCGTAGGTTCGAAAAGATCGATGAAGCCCTAAGATCTACAGCAGAAGGGCTTGACTTCCTAATGAGTAGGGAAGTGGTTCCAAAGTTTGACACGTGGGCTCCAGAGCCTGGATCGATATTGGGGAGGCTGGGAGCCAAGCCACCTAGCGTTGAGTATTACGTTAAGTTATACCTAAAGTATCATGAGATTAGGAAAAGATACGGACTCCCCTACCCGGGTGGCCTGGGTGAGGGTGGGCCTGGAGTGTCGAAGGTTCCAGCCAGTGGGTTCATGGATATGTGATCCCCTATCATCGTGTTACCAAAGATCACAAGAGTTCTCTTGCATGTTTCGAGCATCCTCGCTTATCCGAGGAGGTCAAAGTCCTTTAAGTTGGATTCATAAGCATTTCGCAAACTCGTCGGTAACTGTCTAGAGATAAGCAAATTACTGCTCTCGAAGCGAACCACTTCACAAGAACTACGGCACTGGTTCCCTTTCTCCACGAAAATCAAGAAGTGTACACCCTCGAGCTTCCAGTCACTACTTTTGAGCCAGGCATAAACACTAACAATTCCCTCGGAAGACGAACCTCACCTTCCCTTGACAGGTCTCTCTAACGTTGAAGGTGTTGTGTCTGCCTGTGGATCCAGTATATTACATCTGACGATCTCTTGGTTTCTCCTCCATACCTAATCTCTACATCTAGTAGACGAGAGATTATGGTTTTCATCTTACCGTACCTTGTGCCTGAGGAACTTCCTCTACATTGGCGAGGGATCAGGAGTGAGTGTTGATTGTTCCCACCGCAGCTCGATGTAGCCTCGCATCTTCAATTCTGTCCCCAGCGCTCCTCGGGACGGCGGTCGACATGACCCAAGAAGTATTAACAGTAGTTCCACTAGTACTTTCCGTACACCACAAGGATTTAGTAACAGGAAGTCCTTACCTTAGCTTCTGGGAATCAAATTCCCACAGTTAGAACTGCCATTATAAATATTATAGCTATCTGAAATACTACCTGGCTACCTGAAACATAAACATTTCTCATACCCAGTTTCACGATCTTATCCCTATCCATAGCACCCCGCTTCAGTTCCATAAAGATTCTAACCTCGTTTGGCAATATTATCCCAAAACCCTGGACTGCGAGGATGAGCACTACAATTCCCGCTGCTATGACATAGGGGTTATGCAAAGTAAAGATACCTATGTCCGTTGCTAGGTAAATCCCAGCAGTGATAGCAGTGGCGGCCAAGGAAGGCATGAAGAGAAGCATCAGGGGGTTAACCTCATGATTATCTGGGAACGGGTGGCAGGGTCCAATGACCTTAGGACCCTGCTCATCACCAGCCCCATGAAGAGGTCTATCCCAGTCCAAGTACCACCAGTTATAACGTGCACGTAGTCTAAGAAAAGGAAGTTTCTCCCAAGTACAGCATATATTAGCGCTAATATTGGGACGAAGAACGAGAGCAGAGAGGAGGGTGTGAAAACCCTAATTTGAGAAGAGTCCACGAGTGACTCATAGTCTTCGATATATTTATTTTCATCAGTTTCCTAACAGATAATTTCTTTCCCTGAGAATTTAGGTTGGGATATATAACGTACTAAGGCTAGGCTTTTCGGAACTTCACTTCGAGGATAGAATCGACTTATCGAACTTTTCAGTGAACTCCACTACCATCTCCTGTCCTATAAAAGTGAGCACGTCCTTAGCGAACATCCTCATCATTAGTCCTAAGTCTTCGACTAACACGTACTCCAGTGGAACGTTAACTTTAAGCGAATTCTCTGTCAAGTCTAAACTGAATTTCTCTGGTGCCTCGAGGCCGAACCATCTAGCGAGTAGTGCCTTCACTTTCTCGGCCTTGTCTTCGATGGCTCGCACAACCTTGACCTTATACACTAAGGATTTCCCAGCATAAGGGTGGTTAAGATCTAGGACAACTCTTCCTCCACTCACGCTCTTGACTGTGGCGTACCCCCCGTCTGCCATTCTAAGGAGCATGTTAGGATAGGGATCCACCTTTTGCCTCCTCAACTCACTAAGGGGGACCACCCTCACCTTTCCAGGGTCCCTCTCCCCGAAGCCTTTCTCTGGAGGGACTTCTAACTCAACCTCGTCCCCCACGTTAAGGTTATAGAGTCCTTCCTCTAACCCCTTTATTACCCTATGTTCACCTAGTATAACGAGCTGGGGGGAGTACTTCTTGTCAGATTCGTATATCTCGTTCTTCTTAGCTTCCTCTTCAATAGTAGTGTCAACCACCTTTCCGTTGTCCTTGATCTTCAAAGTATAATCTATATAAATGAAATCTCCGTCCTTGAACAACTTTCCTCAGCGCGAGCTCCGTAGCCCTGAATTTAAGTTTAGCGGAATTGGCCCTTACTGCTCCTACTCGAGGTTCCCCCACCTTAACACCTTAGCACCATCCCACAAGAACTATCTAACCTCATAGACGAGATTTCACGCACTAAGATTTCCCAAATCCTTACTACGATGACTCAGGAAACCATTTCAGACTATGTGGATGTTCCAGCGAACTTGACTGTTCTCTATCTAGAGAGAGTTTATCTTTGAGTGGGTTTAAACTCCCTCACATTGACGGAAGGGACATCCTCACAGTTAGAATTTCCTTACCCCACTAATCTGGACCTCCTTAATCTGTAGCGAAGGTCAAACGGACCATTCTTCGATACGTTCTACGGAGAGGATTACGAAGAGTCTCCCTATAGGTGCGAACCCCAGTCTCGAGTCTGACTTACTCTCAGCCCTGAAGAGTGAGGCTTTCATCATTTTCTGACTTTCTCACCGCCCTGGAAGGGCGATGGTTCCCTCTCAGAGGGATCGTCGTTCCCACCATCGGTTCGGGATTACATGTCTCGTTTGGTGGGCAGTCGAGTGGATCAGAGATCCACTCCCATTTGAAGAGGAGGGGACTTTCATCGCAAAGCTCTAGTCCCTTAAGGGAGAAGAGAGACGATGGTTGCTCCTCCCACAGTCCCATTAAACCTTCGATCGAGCTGGGGAGGAGCGTCGTTAGTACCACTAAGAGAAATTTCACAAAGAAGTATAAATATGAGGGGGCTATCCGTCCCCGCCGTGAAGGGCGAGGCTTTCCGCCCCCTTAACCCCAATTTTTGTAACTTCGACTAAATGCATAGCTCTAAGATAACCGTTAGCTGACGAAGCCCCACCCTCTCGGTCCCCGTAGAGTTAAATTGAGGCCCTCCTCACCACATGTCATGAAAGTCGGATTAGTGGGTCTAGGTGTGATGGGCTGGCCCATCGCAGCAAACCTTGCTTCGGCTGGAAAACTCAGCTACGTGGCCAACAGAACACAGAGTAAGGCGAGGGAATTCGCCACAACATTTAAGGTAGAGGCGTTAGAGATGAGGGAACTTGCTGCCGAGAGTGATGTGGTAATCACCATGCTTTCCGACGACTCGGCAGTCAGGGACTTTGTAAGGAGTGTGCTCGCTTACCTCAAGGGTAAGATCCTCGTAGATATGTCTACAATATCCCCATCTCTCTCAATTCAATTAGCCGAAGAAGTGAGGGGGCTGGAGGAGTTATGTACGATGCTCCTGTCGTAGGAACCTCGATCTTCGCTCAACAAAGGAAATTGGTAGTACTACTTGGAGGTCCAGAAGAGAAGAGAGAGTTGGTCGAGGATCTCCTTAAACACACGGCCTCTGCTGTAGTTTACTTCGGTGGAAACGGGTCAGGACTCTATTCCAAGTTGGTGAATAACTTGATGGTGGGTACCTACGTTGCGGCTCTTGCCGAGGCCTTCAACTTGGGTGTTAAAGCGGGATTAAGCAAGGAGCAAGTAGAGAGGATCCTCACTCAACTAAGCAGCGTTAGGTCGCCCACCTCGGAGTTAAAGGCCCCGAAATTGAGAACCGAGGATTACTCTACGCAATTCGCCACAAAACACATGCGGAAGGACCTAGAGATCGTGCAGGGAGAGGCTCAGAGGCTAGGACTATTCGTTCCCATGTCGTCGCTGGCGCTGCAGCTTTACAGACTCGCAGAAGCGTCAGGCATGGCTGAGCGGGACTTCTCATCTATCTACGAGATCTATAAGAAGAGTAAGTAGCTCAGGCAGCGAATATTCCCTCCTCCATGACGTACTTCTTTCTAGCCAGATCCATCATTCTCCTAGTAAAGAGGATTGAGAAAGTTACCACAACTAGTCCGAACACTAAAGACGCCCAGGCAGACGCGGAGAGGTTTCCGTGGGTGGTCTGTTGATCCAAGAAGGCCATTAGACCGTGATGCACAGTCAAAGTGTAACCCTTGAGGAGATCAGGCCAATATTCGGCTATTGTAAGGCCTCCCCAGATGCTGTCTATGGTGGAGGAGAGCCCAGCGACCATGTAGGGAAATGCGGAGGGTAAAACTATTTTCCTCATCTTCGTCCAAAATCCCAAACGAATGTTCCTGGTCAACTCCCAGTACTCCTGTGGAATTGACTTCACTCCTATCCAGAAGCTGAAGAAAACGTAATAGAAAGCGCTCACGAACCCCATGAGGAGGACGTAGAACTCTGCGGATAGCCAACCTAGGATGTGCGAGAGCCAAGGTAGACTGAATCCAACTAGCAACGGGAAGTAGAGTGGAGCAGGTATGGCGAGGAGTGCCTGCATTACAGGAATTAACAGCCGCTCGGCCTTAGCGTTCACGGCAAGGTAATAGCCTAAGGTTATCGCTATAACAACAGAGACTAAGCTTATCACGGCCACCCTCAGGTAGTCGTATCCTAAGTCTATAAGAAGAGAAGGAGTAAGTGTTATGAGCTTTCCCCACTCAGTCGTAGGAACGGAGATCACCGTGCTCACAGCACCGTACAAGATCGCTCCTAGGAGTGCAAGGGAAATCCCAGCTCCCAAATACCAAGGCCACTTGGAGTTCCTCCGCGAGGATCTCTCCCTGTGGTGTACGACTCTTGCGCCCAAAGCTCTAGAGTACTTGGCTACCCTTATGAGGGGGTACTTTCCATTAAGGCCGAGAGTCTCGCGGAATACCTGAGTCTGAATCTCCCCCTCCTAGCGATGGGAACGTCAGTATCCAACGCGTACTTTGCCACGACGTATTTGCTTAGCTCCCTCAGACCTAAGGTTACACCCGCTACTATCACAGCCATTACCAATATCGAAAGCTCCACCATGGAAGTCTGTCCTCTAGATACGAATGTGTCCACTAGTGTCCCGATGCCGAACGTTCCGTAGCTGACCGTTCCTATACTGAAGACCTCACTAACGGTTATGTAGAAGAAACCATCTGCCACACTAGGGAACAAGTTCGCCGCCACCCGAGGCATTGAGAAGGGTATGTAAGCTTTCACCAATTTTCCTAGTACCCCGTATCTGTAGTTCTCGACAACTTCCAACATTTCCTTAGGGATAGTCTTGTAGGCCTGGTAGATGCCCATCCAAATGTTCCAAACCACGGCTGTGAAGACGAGGAAGTCGGCCGCAAGCTCAACTCCTAAGGGACCCCCTATTCTTTCTACGAAAATGAGGAGCACTATTGGAAAGAATGAGATAACTGGGACAGACTCGAGGACCTCCACCAGCGAGACAAAGACGTTCTCGGCTATCCTGTTTCTCACCGCAATGTAACATAGTAGCCACCCGATCACCACTGAGAGGGCAGTGAGTCCTAAAACCCTAGCCGTAGTGGCTAAGGATGCTAGGATTATCAGAGAAATCAAATTCGCTTCACCTTAACTGGAGTGAGGAGTTTGTAGAGAGAGTCGAGGTATTCCTCGAACTTGGGATCCTTCGGAGACCGAGGCCTTGTTATGTCCACGTTCACCTTACCCACAACGGAAGCGGGAAGACCATTGAGGACGTACACTATGTCAGCCAACTCGAGCACCTCGTTGAGGTTGTGGGAGACGAGCACCGCTGCTTTCAACGTCGTGTCAGAGCTGAAGAGCATCTGGTAGATGTCTTGCCTGAGCCCCTCAGCCGTTAGTTCGTCCAAGTGAGAGAAAGGCTCATCCATGAGAAGAACTAGGGGATCAGCGGCTAAGGCTCTAGCTATTGCGACACGTTGGCGCATACCACCGCTCATCTCTTTGGGGTAGAAGTTTTCGAAGCCTTGTAGGCCGACCAACTCAAGCATCCTTCTCGCTACCTTCTCCGCTTCCCTCTTGGGAACCTTCTTTGCCTTGAGTCCAAGCATTACATTCTCTAGAGCCGTCATCCACGGGAACGTAACTATGGACTGATGAACTAACGCTATTTCGGGCGTGGGTTCGGTCACCGGGTTCCCCATAAGCGTAACTTCTCCTTCGTCCGGCCTCAGGAAGCCCCCAATATCCGTAGGAGTGTGGACTTACCTATACCCGATGGCCCGACTATAGCCACTAAGGCGTCCTCGGGCACCTCTATATCGATGTCCTTAAACACCGTATAAGTACGGTTATAGGAGTACGTTACGTTGGTGGCCTTCAGTATTGTTCCAACCGAACCACCCTTCGACCCTCTTCTCCTTGGATTTCCTTTAAGCTTTTCCTGACGAATTAAGGAGGAGGCGAATCTAGGTGTTTTTATTGATATTATGGCAAGTAGAATACTATGAACTTACCCCACCATCACGGAAGGAGCGTGTCCACCTCGCCATGGAGACTTCCTGCTTCTCGGAGGAACCTCGATCCACGTCCGTAGCGGAGGTTCCGTGGAACCTTTCTGTGAACAGCGTGGAAGGGAGGTCACGGAGGGTTTCCTCTCCACGGGCGTGAGTTCCCCCAGTCCCGAGGGTGCGACCCAGCTCTTTCAGTTAGGTCTGGGAAACACTGGGTTTTTTATCACAAAACGTTTCTACGAGGGGGGCTGTCCACCGTCACGGAAGGGGACTTCCGTCCCCTTGACCCCCGTAAAGTTAAAATAGAGGCCGTCCTCGTCCCTACGCGAGGAGCTTCCATCCCATTAACCCTCGTTAAGATGAGAGGAGCCCTAGGACTCTCCAGTTAACCAGTGAAAGAGGACGTAAAGGTGGAGGAACGAAATTTCACGAGGTTAGACTACGCTTGATGAATGCGCTGCCGGCCTTCACGGAAGTTACGGTTAAATCACCCCTCTGAAACTTGCATAGGTGCTTAGAGAGGTTAAGGTACCGGAGGACGTTTGGCCCAGGAGGAATGACTGGAAGGGACAAATCGTGGCGGTGATGGTTAAGAGAGGTGAACAAGTGGAAGAGGGAGACGTGGTTGCGGAAATCGAAATCGAGAAGGCGGTACTCAGGGTGGAGTCGCCTTTCAGAGGGAAGGTGAAGGATGTGAAGGTGATAGAGGGGGAGACCGTGGGACCCGGAGACCTCATCGCGGTGGTGGATGTTGACTAGTAAGCCCACGCTTAGGGTGAGAGCAGGTCTGGCGAAAGAAATCACCGAAGTTGTGCTCAGGTCCAACGTAAGAACCGTCTGCGAAGAGGCCCTGTGCCCCAACATATCTCAGTGTTGGAGTGAGGGAACCGCGACTTTCATGCTAATGGGGGAGATTTGCACTCGGGGTGCCGGTTTTGTTACGTGATGAAGGGTAAGCCCTCCCCACTAGACCCACAAGAACCGATCAGGTTGGCGAAGGTAGTGAAAGAGATGGGTCTGGACTACGTCACATTAACTTCTGTAGACAGGGACGATTTGCCTGACGGGGGAGCGTCCCACCTTGCGAAGGCCGTAAGGGAGATCAAGGCACTAAATCCCAGAGTGAAAGTGGAGGTCTTGGTGCCTGATTTTAGGGGAGATCTCAATGCCTTAGTAACAGTAATAGGAGCTGGAGTTGACGTCCTGGCTCATAACGTCGAGACAGTCAGGAGGATAAGTCCAACCGTTAGGGACGGTAGGGCCTCTTTCGACCAAAGCCTGAAGGTTTTGAGGGAGGCAAAGAAGGCTGGAGTTCCCCTGACTAAGTCCTCAATCCTCTTAGGACTAGGAGAGAAGGTGTCAGAAGTGATAGAAGCTATGAAGGAACTGAGGGAGGTCGGTGTTGACATATTGGTTATTTCTCAATACCTAAGGCCTGGGTCGAAGCAGGTACCTGTAGCTAAGAGGTATTCGAATCAGGAGTTCGAGGAGTTAGCTAAGATAGCGACGGGCTTGGGCTTCAGGGCTGTCGTGGCGTCTCCCTTGGCGAGGACGTCGTACAGGGCCAAAGAGGCTTATCTGAGGGCGATGGGTATTGCTGAGGATCGTCGTTGACGGCCCGAGGCACCCGGCGTACAACATGGCCATGGACGAAGCCCTCCTCTTGCTGAGAGGTGAGGTCGATTACGATACGTTGAGGATATACAAGTGGTCTCCTCCAGGAGTATCCCTGGGTCGTGGACAACCAGCTGATGCGATCGACTTGGAAGAAATCGAGAAGTTCGGCGGAGTCGTAGTTAGGCGACCTACAGGTGGAGGGGCGTTACTCCACTGGGAGGAGCTGACTTACAGTGTAGTGCTCTCCAAGGAACACCCACTGGCCAAACTCGAGGTGCCCGAATCCGCGGCTGCAATAGCGAAGGGAGTGGCGAGGGCCGTGGAGTCGTTGGGCATTGAGGTCGGCGTTAAGGGAGGACTTGGATCAGGCAAGGACAACTTATGCTATATGAGGACGGGTTCTAGTGACGTCCTCGTAAGGGGAAGGAAGATATCAGGAAGTGCCCAGCTTAGGTTAGGCAACGTTCTACAACACGGAACACTTCTGCTGAACTTTACCCCAGCTGTATGGATCAGGTTAATAAGAACTCCAGGGGCTACACCACAGACCCTATCCTCCAAGGTGACCTCGCTTAGGGAGGTTCTCAGCGAAGTTAAGGAGGAAGTGGTGATTAACGCATTGGTGAAGAGTTTCAAAGAAGTCCTAGGGGAGGAGGGCAGATTCGCTGAACCGAGCAAAAAAGAAGTCGAACTTGCCCATAAGCTCATGAGGACTAAGTACTCTAGGGAAGAGTGGAACTTAAGGGGTCAGGAAAACGACTTCCCGCAGCATAACTAACTCCAATAGACTCTCACTTCCTAAAGATAAAGCTAGGATCCCTGTATTTACTAACTAATTTCTTTGCCTCGGCCACTTCCTCGTCGAGCTCACACTCCTCCGTCCTTAGCCCGAGAAGCTCGGAGAAGGAACTCACCAACGCCACTCGCACTTCCTCCATCTTTACCCTTCTACCCACTAGGTCGATCAGGTTACCCACTCTGTACTTCACCGGATCCGCGGTGGATTTAGCATTGAGCGGAGGGATCCTAAGTAGTCTACGCATCTTATCCAGGTTAGAACTAAGGAGCACGGTTCCGTGGAGGAGGTTTGAGGTGGAAGTGAAATAACCAGCGTTCCCTGACACTTTCCTTCCCTTCACTACTACGTCCGTCTGGTTCCTGACTTCCGGCTCTGCCCCCAAGTTCATCAATGCCTTAAGTACGGCCGTGAGTAGCCTACCGTAGAGTAGCTCTGGTCCCCAGTCCCCGACTAGGCTCCTAGGAACGACTATCGAGTAGTTGAGGTTTCCACTATCGTGGAACACCGTACCCCCTCCACTGAACCTCCTGGCGAGGGGTACACCTTCCCGTCTAACCTCACTGAGATTCACCTCAGCCGATAAGGAGCTGCTAACGCCCATCACCACTGCCTCAGAGTTCATCCAAATCCTCAGAAAAGGCTCAAGGAAACGTCTTACCGCGACCTCGTCGAGGGCTAAGTTCAAGTAGGGATCCTCTATGGACGTGTAGGCTACTTTGAGCCTCAACAATGAATGGGGAGGGAGAAGGAAATTAAAAGGTTCTCCCAGAAGAGTTTTCCATAGGAACGTGAAATTAATAATGTAGTTCGTTACAATCACCTGTGGCTGGTGAACGATTAGAAGAGAAACAGGACGTCTGTCCCATTGTCAGAGCCATAAGGACTTTAGGATCTGAACCGAAGTTGCTGGTGGTTAGGTACTTGTTGGACGAGCCCATGGGTTTTAATCAGTTGCTCCGAGTGACTAGGTTGAGCTCCAAGACTCTAAGTTCGGTCCTAAAGTCGCTGGAGGAAGAGGGGATAGTGAAGAGGGAAGTGGTTAATACGAGGCCGTTCGCTGTGAGGTACTCCCTGACCGAGAAAGGAGCTGACCTTAACACCATTTTAAGGGAACTCGGGAAGTGGCTTGAAAAGTGGGAGCGATTTAGCGCAGACAGTCCGACGGCGACCTCTTGAGGGGAAACTTTATTCTTAGATAAGCTGACTAGTGTTCTGACTTCCTCCCCCACCGATTCGGGGTTACATCCCTGAGGGGCGGTCGAGAGGGTCGGAGGACCCCTCCCGTTCAGGTTAGCCGCCGCGACGTCGCGGTCGTCCTAGCGACCGCGAGTGCACTTAAACCGACGGTGTCCTCCCTTCCGCCTTTCGCTCGCACTTGGGACGTGAGAGGGGATCTGGGGTCGACGCGTTAGACGAGGCCGCGCTTCGTAGCCCTCCACTCGGTCAGGCGCTGGACGGCTACATCAAATACGGTTCGTCGCGAAACTCCCGGTAGTTCGCTCGCGTCCTCGACTGCCGGCTTCCCCTCTCCCGGCCCGAGTTCCTCGGGCCGGAGATCTGGAGGTCGCCGGCTCCCGCCACCCCAGCTTTCGACTCCCTGCGTCGACCGCGCCGTTTACCCTCGCTGGGGGAGCGACCCTAGGGTCGTCGTGCAGATCGCGCGCCGAGAGCGCGTCCCTACAACGGTCCTCGGCCACCTTAGAAGGTAGGTCTAACTCCTACCTCAACGCGACGTATAGCTCCCCCGCGTATTTCACCTGACACTCCCTTCTGGGTCCGGGAAGTTCTCCTTCTACCGGAACGGGGTGGAACGCATCGCTTCGACGTAGTCGTTCGCGGGGGCCAGGAGGGGTTCCGAGGGGTCGATTGACCTTCGCCAAAGATTTTTCACTCCCTTTGAACGCCCTAATTTACAAAGGATCGAAAGCCTCGCCTTTCAGGGCCGGGAATGTCAATTTAAACGTCCTCTTCGTTCCAAACTCCTCGATGTCTTGGAGGGTCGAAGGATCGGAGCTACCGTTTCCACGAAGGTCGCCCTCCCTGTTCCAAACAACAAAGGTCCCCTAAGTGCACGACGCAAACCCGCTGGTGTTCGTACGTAGGGAAGGGCTATTGGAGGGGATAGAAGTCGAGTTCGTCGGGACGGCGAACCACACAGACCGTCGCTTGGCCGCCTCACCGATCTCGGCATCTTCCATAAGCGTAGATGATGTGTCACCTATGTCAGACTTTTGTACAAGAGGGGTAATCCACGTCAAATTCACGAAACATATTGTATGACTCCCCAAGTAGAACATACGTTCTGCAGCAAACTAAAATGTACAAGTAACCACCTCTGGCCATGAACAAGAAGACGTGGAGGGATATTGTGAAGAAAAAGGGGAAGGAGAAGATAACTGTCCTTACAGCCTACGACTTTCCCACGGCCAAGGCGTTGGCAGAGACGGAACTCGACTCTATCCTGGTGGGAGACTCGGGAGGAATGAACGTACTGGGGTACGACTCGACCCTTCCAGTCACCATGGAAGATATGGAGATGTTCACGAGGGCGGTGGCGAGGGCTAGGCCCCCTCAGTTAATAGTAGCGGACATGCCTTTCATGAGCTATGAAATCTCCGTGGAGAGGGCTCTGGAGAACGCCGCAAGATTAGTTAGGTGTGGAGCCGAGGCGGTGAAGATAGAAGGGGGAAAGGAAGTGACGGAAGTGGTTAGTGCCTTGGTGAGGGCCGGTATACCCGTCATGGGACACGTAGGACTTACGCCTCAGAGAGTCCTCAGAATAGGCGGGTATAGGACAATGGGTTCCGAAGTGGATCAGCTCGTAGAGGACGCTAAGGCCCTCGAGAGGGCAGGAGCGTTTTCGGTGGTGGTGGAGAACAGTTACGCCGAGGCTGCTAGAGCGGTGACGGAGTCCCTTTCGGTTCCCACGATATGCATAGGTGCAGGTCCTCACTGCGACGGACAGGTTCTCGTAATTCACGACATCCTAGGAATGAGTGACGTGAGGCCTTACTTCGCTAGGATGTATAGGAACCTAAGGGAGGAGATAAGGGCAGCAGTGCAGGAGTACGTCAGAGATGTGAAGTCGGGCAGTTTTCCGTCTAGTGAAAACTACAAGGAAAGGAAACCTCACCTGAACGCCAAAGAGAACGCTACTAAGGTGACGTAAGCCAATAGAAGTCCTCCAGCTTCCCTAAGCGTCACCTTACCGTCCATCAACGTCAGGGTGAACGCTGCGTTGGCTAGCAATACCGCCCCCAGGTAAACGGAGTAATTCCCCACGGCTGCTCCACCCAGTCCGACGATAGCCAACAAGACGGTCATGTTTTCTATCTTACTGCCCATGAAACTAACTAGGGCCATCGATCCTCCACCTTCGAACCTTGATGCCATGGCGAGAGCACTGAGGCTCTCCTCCATTTCCGCCGCTACAGGGGAGATCAGCATGGCCAGGACTATAGGTGGTATCCCTACGGAGAGAGACGTCTCCTCTATCTGCTGCACGAAGCCTTTTGATAGGAAGATCAGCGCTGCCGCGGCGCTCCCCATGAGCAGCCCCGCCTTAAGAGCGACGGAAGGAGGTATCTGGGACGGCCTCTCCTTCACCCTCCGTACCCTCGTGAATACGTAAACGGCGTAGATGGACACGAAGGCTATGGAGAACCAGACGTTTATCACCTTAGCTAACACTACTGCAAACAACACAACCGAGCTCGCTCCCATGAAAGAGAGTTCGACTCTGAAGTCCTCCCTCATGGTCACAGGCCTCCTCCACTTCAGAAAGTACACTAGGACCACTATGAACGCTCCCAATGTGAGTAGGATGAGGTTGCCGCCAACTGCAGAGCCCAGGGCCACTTGGAGATCACCCCTCATGGTGGCCGATGCCACAAAGATGGTCTCTGGAAGTGAACTGAGCAAACCTAGGAGTACACCTCCAGTGAACCCCTGTCCCAAGTAGTCCTCTAGCATGTCTGCGGCCGCGGCAACTGCCATAGAGGCGGCGCCGAAAGCCACCAAGTAGGCCAGAAGTACGGCCAGCAACTTACATAATACTATGGAAGGCCCTCTTATTAAGCCTTGCAGAGAGAATTTAGTGTGGAGTACCCTTACTTCGACGTGGAGACTGCCAGAGAGTTGCTCCCTTGGCTACGAGATACGCTGAAGAAGTTGAGAGAAATGAAGGTTGAGGTTGAGAAGAACATGGTTGGAGGAGATAGGGTGCTCGTATTGAGGTACTCCATGGAGATCGATCGCTCGCTCAGGGAGATAGTGTCTAAGGGTGTAGTAATAAGAGACTTAGATAAGGGACTTGTAGATTTCCCAGCCGTCGTAAACGGCAGACCCGCCTACCTCTGCTGGTTGATCGATGAAGAGGATGTCTCGCATTGGCATTATGCGGAGGACGGGTTCAAAGGCCGTAGGAGGCTAACTGGAGAGGAAGAAGTATTAAGCCTGAGGTGAACGGAACCCGTCTCGGACCACGGGCCTAAGCTAAAAAGACCACGTTACCATGTGAACGCATGCAGTGGGAAGATTTACCGTTCATCCTCGGAAAGGGAAAGTACCTCGACGACGTGAAGCTTCCTGGAGAGTTGAGTCTTCACGTGCTCAGGTCTCCCTATGCTAGAGCTAAGGTAACATCGTTAGGGGCCCCTAGCAAGTCGCTACTTTTCCTAACGTGGGAAGGTGTGAAGTTCTACATGCCGGCTCTGACGCTGCCTGGTGCTAAGGTCAAGAGGATGCCCGTTCTAGCCGACGGTAGAGTGAACTTCTACGGTCAGCCAGTGGCTGCGATAGTCGCCGAAGATAGATATGATGGAGAGGACGTTCTTGAGGACGTAGGAGCGGATTACGACCCGCTAGAACCTTCTTTAGAACTGGAGGACCCAAAGGTCCAGATACACGAGGACGTCCCAGGGAACGTGTGCAATGAGACCGCACTCAAAGGAGGTGACCTATCAGCGTTCAGGGATGCTCAGGTGCAAGTAAACAGAAGGATCGAGATGGCCAGGGTGGTGGCCAATCCCACCGAGCCTAAGGGGGTCGTAGCGAACTACCACGACGAGGTACTAGATATCTACGTTTCCACGCAATCGCCCTTCCGCGTGAGGAACGACCTCACGGAGGTACTTGGAATACCGCCAGAGAAGGTGAGGGTTTTCTCGTCTGACACGGGAGGAGCGTTCGGCAACAAGACTCCTGCATACCCTGAATACGTGTTGGCATCCATCGCGTCCATCAAACTGCATAGGCCCGTCAAATGGGTAGAGACTAGGAGAGAGCACCTAACTAACCCCACCCAGGGAAAGGGTATGATAATAGATGCCACCCTTTACGCGAAGAAGGACGGAACGTTAGTCGGAGTGAAAGGTAAGGTAATACATGACGTAGGGGCCTATAACTTCACCATCAACGCAATGATGGCATCGTTCCCAGCTAGGCTCATAACTGGGCCTTACGTAATGAAGGCCGCCGAAGTTAAGGCCGTATCCGTCTTCACTAACGCGCCTCCTACTGGGCCTTACAGGGGAGCAGGGAGGCCGGAGGCAGCGCTGGCCCACGAGGCTCTCATGAACGATCTAGCGGACGAGTTAGGTGCAGATCCAGTGGAGCTCAGGAGAAAGAACCTGATAAGGGGAGAGTACACTACACCGCTAGGGAACCGGGTAGATCCAGCAGGCTACGAGGAGGTACTCAGAAGGGCCGAGTCGGTATATAGAGACTGGAAATCCAAGGGGAGGACAGTCTCGTTGGTGGTGTTCTCGGCCTTCGTATCGGCTTCACCTGGGGAGAGTGCCAAGGCAAGGTTGACCCCGAAAGGGGTGGAGATAGTGGTGGGATCTAGGCCTCACGGCCAGGCCCACTTAACGACTTTCACCAACTTGGCAGCTCGAACGCTTGGTGTAGATCCCAAGTTCGTGAAGGTGAGGTTCGCTGATACCACTGAACTAAAGGAGGCGATTGGCACGTTCGGCAGCAGGAGCGCCTCTGTTGGTGGAGCGGCATTGGTGACAGCGCTCACTAGGTTGCGAGAAAAGGTGGGCGATGGGGACTTGATGGAGGCAGCGAAGACATTAGGGGAAGTGGAGGTGGAGGTGTTCTACAAAGCGGATCCCATTTTCTCTCCAGGTGCTTACGTCGTGGCGGTGAAGGTCGACCGCGAAACCTGCTATCCCATGGTCGAAGATGTATTTGGAGTGGATGATGTGGGGAAAGTGTTGAATAGACAGGACGCAGAGGCTCAAGTAATCGGAGGTGTTATGCAAGGCATAGCAGAGGCCCTTTGGGAGGAGGCTAAATACTCTCCGGAAGGCACACCAGAGTTCGGAACTATGGTAGAGGCTGGATTCCCGAAGGCCTCCCAAGCGCCGAGAGTGAAGGTGGAGCTAGTGGAGTTCCCGTCACAGTTACCTCACGGCGCTCGGGGAGTGGGTGAAAGCGGGACTATCGGAGCTATGGCGGGGACTTTCCTGTCATTGGAGAAGGCCTTAGGCGGGAAACTCCGTAAGATACCAGTGCTGCCGGAGAAACTGTGTAGCTCCTAGTTTTTTACCCACCTCCGTTTAGTCTAATAGGTGGAGTACAGGGTAGTAGATTCCGTACCCATTAACAGGATGAGCGACATCGTTTTGGCTACACCCAAGCTCGACGAAGAGTATGCGAACGCTTTACTGTTGAGGGCCGCTAGCGGAGTCAAGATCAAATTAGTTACGTGCGATAGAGAATGGGGCCCTTGGCTGGACAATCAGAGGAGATCCTACGGACTTGTTGAAGAGAACATAGCTAAGAGGGGAGTGGAGAAGTGTAGGGGAAAAGCCATTACCCTTTCGAGACTTTCGATACTCATCCCTTTTATAGTGGTGGTCCTGATGCCGGTTACGTACCTGAGGCTGCCTATTCATTTGCTCGTAGTACCTCCAATGGCTGCACTCGCAGTCGCGCTCCTAGTTGAGCTCAGGAAGCTTTCTAGGGACGCCAGAATTGAACTCCAATTGAAAGTTGAGGGCCTTGAGAGACTGAAAATCGAGATCGGCACGGTACGAGAGGAGATAAGAAGGAGCCTCGAAGTGGTCCAGGCACCTATCTTCACGGGAACGGTGGTAGTGCACTCGGAGGGCGCGTTCTTCACGTCGGCCGACCTCACAACAGTAAGCTTGAAGACGCTATCTGCCTATCAAGAACTAAAGAAGGAGGATGGACTGGATCTGATTCGAGCGATCGGAGAAGGAAAGGTGAAGGAGATCAGCTCAGCCCAGTGAACTTCCCTAGCAGCAATAAATGATCTACTAGACTTGGGCGAATATCTATTCGAGAGCTACCCTGCCGTCACGGTCGGAGCGTCCTGCTTCATCGCTTCACTTCGCCCAACGGTGGAGGGTGGAGTACCACAGACGAGTATCGTCCAGTCTTCGACGTAGAGTCCGCATAGATTGCCGCTCATGATATGGCCTTTAGCTTGAGGGCGTATACATAACATTCTCCCTAGCCAGGGCATCGTATCGACGCTCACCCTGTCTGCGACTGTCTTCGATGCTGGCGTTTAGTTTACTCCCTCGGGGGAGTTCGTTTTATCAACTCTCACTGACTAGCTAGGAGAGGTAGTCGTGCACTCCTTTCACATTTCCTTAGTGGAATTGAGGTTAGGGACGATCCCGAAAAATTGTCAGAAACCCGCCAGAACCCTACAAGAGAGGACGCGTCTCCGTTGGAGAGTTTCACGTCCCCTGGTTCGACCGTGAACTCCTCTCTAGAGGAAAGGCACTAAAATTATGGGCCCGCTGGGACTCGAACCCAGGACCTCCGCCATGTCAGGGCGGCGTCCTAACCAGGCTAGACGACGGGCCCCCTCATACCGTAAATACCAAGGATATATATGTTCTGCGCTACCTTCCTTCAACGTGGTCGGAGTTCCTTGAGTTGGGGTATTAGTGAAAGCGTATTCTTAGATACCACTTCTTCAACATCCTCAAGCTTACTCCCGACCAACGAGGATATCTTCTGAAGTGTCAGTGCTACGTTGCAGGGCTCGTTCCTCACCGACCGAGTTGGACCTAGGAACGGCGAGTCCGTCTCAGTGAGGACGCTACTCAACGGAAGCTTCTTGAGTACTTCCTGCCTGTTCCTGTCTCTGACGAGAACGGGAGGGAACGAGATGAATCCGCCGAGGTCCACTGCCCTCAAGGCGTCCCTCGCATTCCCCTCGAACGCATGGAGAGCAAACCTAACCTCGTGTGATCCTAAGAGATCTAATGCTTCGTTCATTCCTCCCCTCACGTGAATAACGAGGGGCTTTCCCTGTCTCTCTCCAAGTTCCAGGAACTTGGAGAAGACTTCCCTCTGAGCCTTCCTGGATTCGGGCTCCTTCACCCAGAAATAGTCCAATCCCACCTCACTTATCACGGTCACCTTAGATACCAACGAAAGGCTGTCTTCCAACTCGTTCATTTTTTCGGCGACGAACTCTGGGTGAAAACCGACGGCTGGAAGGACGTTCCAATACATGGACGCTAGCTCTAGAGCAGCCAAGTTGCTCTTGAGGTCCACCCCAGCGTTGACAACTACTACGCTGCAACGAGATAAGACCTCGTCTCTGTCCTTTTCGAACTCGGGAGTCTCGAGGTGGGCGTGAACGTCGTAAAGCACAGAGTGAGTCTCAACCAGGAGGTAAAAACGTTCATCTAGAACTCAGAGGACGTGGCTAGGTTCCTAGGCCTACCGGTGAAGCTAACCGCCCTCTAAGGCGCTCCTGAAGATCTCCTCCAAATCCCTCCTCCCTACTTGCTTCGGGGATAGCCCCAGGAGCCTCTGCTGCGCTAGGGTCCCTTTTACTAGGTCCTCCAGGTCTTGCGAGGTGAAGTCAAGTTCCCTCAGGCTGGTGGGGACTTTAAGGGAGCTCAATAGCTTCACGTAATATTCGAAAAGCTGATCCCCGACCCTTCCAGGGTCTGGCTCCATGCCCAAAGCCCTCACCACCGCCGAGAACCTCTCCTCGGCGAACGGGGATAGATACCTGAAGGCGTAGGCAGCTGGGATCGCAGTGCTAATCCCGTGGGGTGCTATGGGGTAGCCAAACTCGTAGTCCTCTGGGTACCACCTCCTCAACATGCCCGCTATCGGGTATGCCATAGCGTGAGGCACGTGGACCCCAGCGTGCCCGAAGCCAATTCCCGCAACGCTTGCCCCAAGAGTCATGTAGTACCTCGCCTCCAAGTCGTATGGGTCAGCATAGGCTCTCTTTAGGTAGCGATGTACCCACCTCACGGCCTCTGACGCGAAGAGGTCTCCTATCGGAGTCGAGCCTGCGTAGACAGGCCTATCGGCGGGGTTGGAAACCGCAGGCCTGGCAGTGTAGGGGTGGGCAGTGAAGGACTCTATAGCGTGATTAAGGACGTCTAGTCCAGAGGAGGCAGTAACCATGGGTGGGAGGGTCACAGTGTTTAGAGGGTCTACTATGGCTATAGACGGTCTCAGATATTGGTTGCTTATCCCAGTCTTCACCTTTAGGCGAGTGACGTCAAATATAGCGACGTTAGTGTTCTCGCTCCCAGTTCCAGCCGTAGTGGGGATGGCTATCATTGGTTTGAGCGGTCCTGGAGGGGAGATACCCTTCCCTATAGGCCTGTTTATGTAGTCGTTCAAGTCTGCAGGGTAGGTGTAAAGTAGGTTCAGAACCTTGGCTGTGTCTATGGTAGAGCCGCCTCCAAGTGCGACGAAGCCGTCTATTTTCATGTCCTTTATTTCCCTGTAAGCCTCAACGAGCTCCGTGTCCTCGGGCTCCACCCTTACATGGTCGGTGATGTTGACCGTCACCCCTTCACTTTCGAGACGCGACCTCACCTCCTCCATCAACTTGGTTCCTCTCAACTTCCTCCCCACAACCAATAGGACGTTCCTGACTCCCAGCCTCTTAGCCTCGTATCCGACTTCCTTGGTGGAGCCGAGGCCGAACTTGACCTGAGGAATATTTATGACGAAAACTGCGTCGTTGAGAGGAGAGTAAGCGAGAAAGGCCGGATCCAACGGGATCACTCTAACCCCTTGGGAGCAGAGGGGAACTTGTTCCATAGTCCTGGGTCGTGACTCAAGACTATCTTGGCCTTCCTAGCCCTCTCTCTGACCTTCAGTTTCCTTATGTAGGAATGCCACTCATCGGCGTCGCTGAGTAGCCAGCCCTTTGCCTCTAGTTCGTACTCCTGAGGGATGTGGAGGTAGTCCCCAGTGAAAGTGTAGTTGTTGCCTCCTCGCGTGGAGACATGCATCACCTGGTGTCCTGGGGTATGTCCACCTGTGAACTCTAACTCGACACCGTCAAGCAACTGGAAAGTCCGGTCGTCTATGGGGACCCAGTTGGCTCCCTTTAGAGGCTCTAGGTCAGCAAGGTCATAGGCCCCACCTTTGCCCTGCCACAGCATGTAGAGGGCATACTCAAGTTCCTTCTTCTGTACTAGGATGGGGACTTTCGCGTCCTTGAAAGGTAGCGCCTGACCTATGTGATCCAAGTGGAGGTGGGAGATCACGACAAAGCTCACGTCACTGGGCTTGATTCCGACCTTCATTAGTTGCCTCTCTATCCTGTTCTCCTCGGAGAACTTAATGATAGGGAACACGTCCATTAGACCCTTGGCGTGAGTCTGCATGGCGTCCGGAGCTATGCCGGTGTCGAAGAGAACGTAGCCATCTTTGTGCTGTACCAGGGCCGCAGTGACTGGTATTTCCACCCACTCTCTTTTCGGAGACTTATTTGAATTGGTCAAAGCGCCTCCAGCTGCCCCAGGCAAGAACCAACCTAGATCTCCTCCCAGCCAACCCAAGTCTAAGAGGTAGATCTTTTCTGCGACCATGCGCAACTATTTCTCATCTGAATAAAAATTTTGTGTTCCATTGTTAACGATATACTAAGTAACAAATTTGAATGACGTGCAAAGTTAGGTAGTACAAAGACGGGGACTAAGAGATAAAGCGGTTGTAATCCAACGCCCATCCGGCCTCAAAGTCAAACTCTCCATTTTTACAAAATATAAGCCGTTCAACGGTACATCTAAGAGTGGCCATCAAGACCATCAATCCCTACACTGGAGAAATTCTAGGAGAGTACCAGGAAGATTCCCTCGCCTCCGCCACGGCTAAGATCGATGAGGTCAGACGAGCTCAGAGAGAGTGGAGGAAGGACGTCGGTGCTAGGCTGGAGGTCTTGAGGGAGGTGAGGAAGAGGCTAGAGGCGAGAGAGAAGGAAGTGGCCAGGTTGATGACGATGGAGATGGGTAAACCGATCTCTCAGAGTCTATCAGAGGTCAAAAAGGACCTGTGGCTCATGGACTACATGATCGAGAACGTGGAGTCGATGCTGGCCCCTGAGCATGTGAAGACGGAGGCCTTCAGAAGTTACGTCAGGTTCGACCCTTTAGGGGTGGTGCTCCTAGTGATGCCTTGGAACTTCCCGACGTGGCAGGTGATGAGGGCTGCCGTCCCAGCCCTGTTGGCAGGAAACGGGGTAGTGCTTAAACATGCTTCCATCGTAACCGGCACCAGCCTGTTCCTGCAAGAAATATTCGATCTGCCGGTCTTCAGGTCCTTGGTGATGAGGGGAGGGAACGTCGAGCCTCTCATAGAGAAGGTTGACGGAGTCAGTTTCACCGGTTCT
Source organism: Sulfodiicoccus acidiphilus (assembly GCF_003967175.1). NCBI lineage: Archaea > Thermoproteati > Thermoproteota > Thermoprotei > Sulfolobales > Sulfolobaceae > Sulfodiicoccus > Sulfodiicoccus acidiphilus. Next base: position 2,151,093 of record NZ_AP018553.1, read on the forward strand.
ACCCCTGTAGGTGCTAAAATAGGTGAAATCGCGGGCAGGCATGTTAAGAAGGTGGTCCTTGAACTTGGGGGTTCTGACCCATTCATAGTCCTCCCCAGCGCAGACTTGGAGAGTACCGTTAGGAACGCAGTGTTCGCCAGGTTGCAGAACAATGGACAGAGTTGCATTGCCTCCAAGAGATTCATAGTTCACTCCGACGTCTATGAGGAGTTCAGGGAAATGTTACTGGACCAGTTCAGAGAGGTGAAATCGGGTGATCCTCTGAGGGAAGACACGTTTCTCGGTCCTCTGTCCAGCAGCGAACAGTACGACACTGTAAGAGGGCAGGTGGACAGGTTAAGGAAGGTCGGCAAAGTGGTTGAAGCCCAAGACCTCAGGATGAGGAACTTCGTCCCTCCCACTGTGGTGGAGTCCGCTAGTCCCTTCAACGAGGAAGTGTTCGGACCAGTGGCTCTGCTCAAGGAGTTCAGAAGGAACGAGGAGGCCGTGGAGTTGGCTAACGACACTCCCTTCGGCCTCGGGGCATCCATATGGGGAGACCCAGAAGAGGCAGAAAGATTGATTCCAGACATAGAGGCGGGGATGGTTTTTGTGAACAAGGTCGTGGCATCTGACCCTAGACTTCCGTTTGGAGGGGTGAAGAAGAGTGGTGTGGGGAGGGAACTGTCTAGGTTCGGACTTCTAGAGTTCACTAACGTTAAGTCGGTCTGGGTTCAGCCTAAAGCAAATTAAGGTTAGAAAACGAAAATTCAAGTATAAAGAGGGACAAACTCTTCCTAACTTCCTCTAGGAGGGTAGACTGGGAAAAGTTCCCAATGAGGCTCTACCAGCTCGGGAAGAAGTTATTCTGGGATCCCGCGGACCTTGACTTCAGGGCCGACTCTGAAGATTGGGAGAAGCTGGAATCGCTAACGAGGAAGGCCTTGCTCCAACTCACGGTCCTTTTCGGGGCAGGAGAGGAAGCTGTGACCTGGGACCTCTCTCCCCTCATGTCCGTCCTGACGAAGGAGGGGAGGCTGGAAGAACAAATGTACCTCGAACAGTTCCTCTTCGAGGAGTCCAAACACACTGAGGGCGTTCGCCAGGGCACTGGACTTCGTGGCGCCCTCCTTGGACACTACCTTCTATATAGAAAAAATCCCTCATACCGGAAGATATTCTACGAAGAGTTACCCAGAGCCGTAAACTACCCCGCCCTCACGGACGGGGTCTCTGGCGGGAAAGATAAACTCCCTCTCGACGGATCGGTCTCCAGAGACACAAGTGAGGGCTGCCACAACTTACATGATGGTAGTTGAAGGTGTTCTAGCTGAGACCGCGTACCACGGCTACATAAGGACACTAGAGGAGCTAAAGACCATGCCCACTCTCCTTTCGATGATAAGGAACGTAATGAGGGACGAGTCGAGACATATAGCCTTCGGCACATACCTCATTTCTAGGCTGGTGTCACAATACGGAGATAGGGCGTTAGAGACGTTCATGAAAAGAATGGAGGAGATGACGCCGCTGGCCTTAGGAGTAGTACAGGGCTTCTTCCAGGGCTACGAACAGGCGCCATCTGGGATAGCGGATCCCAAGGAGTATATTAACTACGCTCTCTCAGTTTAGGTACAGGCTATCCGTGATAGAGAGGGCGAGGTACATGACGCCTCAGCAGGTGGGGAAGATGGGCCTGCGTGACTTAGGCGTCAATTCTTAATTCCAATCAACTATAGCCCTGAGGTGCAGACCCTTTTCCAAGTTAGCATAGGCCTCACCGATGCGCTCAGGAGAGTACCGATGAGTGATCAGCTTACTCGGATCTAGCCTCTTGGAGGCCACCATTGTGACTAGCTCTGGAAGGTCTATCCTTGGTCTATATCCCAGGCTTCCTACGATCCTGATTCCTTTGTTGACGAAGAGGTTAGTTGGGACGGAGAATCCAGAGCCCTGACTACCTAGGCCCGTCACCACTATCGTCCCAGCTCGAGAAATCACGTCCATGGCGAGCTGAAGGTCAGGGTTGGGCTTGGTCTCGTAAACTACATCTGCCCCTTCTGGCAACAACTCGTTCACAGCGGACGCCACTTCCCCCTTGGAGGCATCTACTACATGGGTCGCTCCGAGACGCTGCACCTTCTCTAACTTCTCCGGTACTACGTCCACTGCAATGATGGGGTACATGCCCATGGCAGAGGCCAGTTGGACAGCTGACGAACCCACGCCTCCCGTTCCCACCACGACCAAGCTCTGGGAAGGTCCTGCACCCGCGTTTTTCAAGGCGTTGTAGGCAGTTCCGTAAGCGCAACTTATTGGTGCGGCGAGGTGTACGTCGACGCCCTTAGCCAGCGGTATTACTCCTATTTCTGGGACGGCGAGGTAGTCGGCGTGTCCGCCCTGAATTCCCATTATACCTGTCATCCTGCTCAGGGAGGTTCTGCAGTAGTTCTCCTTGCCTGTAGCACAGTACCTGCACTTCCCGCAAGGCAAGATCCAAGAAACGACCACTTGGTCCCCAGGTGAAAGTCCGTACGAGTTGGTTGTCCCAGGGCCCAGGGCTTCCACCCACCCCGAGACCTCGTGGCCTAGGACGAAGCCCTCTTGGACTGGGAGGAGCTCCGATTTGAGGAGGTGGACGTCCGAGTGACACACCCCCGATGCCGCCACCCTGACTAGGATCTCCCCATCGCCTGGTAAGGGTTTCTCTCTATTAACTAGCTTGAGTCCACCTGCTCCGTCGTAGACGGCCGCCCTCATTATTGAGGCCTCCTAGCTCAAGAACTTCGTGCTCAACTTAGTGGTCACCCTCGCCATCGCTACAGCAGCGTTGGTGTACCTCGCTAGGCTCACCATGCTCCCCCTTTTGAGTCTAATTGTTCCTGAGAGCATTGCCCCAACCACTTCGAGTTTCCCCTGTATCACTTTACTCCACGTCGAGTAGTCTGCCTCTAGAACGTAGGGAGCGTCGGGCACCGCTCCAATCGCGAACTCAACCCCTAAACACTTCCCCTCTCTTAGTTGGAGCTTGAGGGCCGCCTTATCGGCGTTGAGTTGTCTGGACAACTCCGTGGGGAGGTTGACGACCGACAATACTACGTCCCACTGCCAGCCCTTCCCAGCGTCGTTATACGCTTTGTCCTCGGAAAGGGCCTTACAATAGGCCTCTGCCCACTCCCTGCTCGGGTAAACCAGGGACATAACTAAATATAGTTAATTGACCTTTTTAATGTTGAGTCAACCCTACGTGAGTTTACTCCGTGGTCACGGAAGGGGCATCGTCGAGGTGGGGATTTACCGCTTCACAGCCCCACCTTAAACGTAGTGTAAGAGCAGAGGGCTCCACTCGCTCAGAGGGCCATGATGCGTAAAGTACTTAAATTGTTCAAGCTCCAAACGAATGTGAAATCAAAGCTTATAATAGGCATGATTCACATGCCGCCACTCCCGGGGTCCCCCAACTCAGTCCTCACGCTGGAGCAGCTCATGGATTACGCAGTCTCCGAGGCAAGGACGCTCGAGGAAGCGGGAGTAGGAGCGGCGATCGTGGAGAACTTGGGAGATTACCCTTTCTTCAAGGACGAGGTACCTGCGGTCACGGTAGCTGTGATGACCCTATTGGCTAGGGAAGTGAGGAAGTCCTCATCACTAATGGTAGGTGTCAACTTACTTAGGAACGCTTGCTCTCAGGCCCTTTCAGTGGCTTACGCGGCAGGAGCGCACTTCATAAGGTGTAACGTGTTAAACGGCGTCTACGCTACCGATCAGGGGATAGTTGAGGGGAAAGGAGCAGAGGTGTTGAGGTTGAGGAAGTACCTCGGAGCTAAGGTTCAGATATTCGCGGACGTACACGTCAAACACGCCTACCCCCTATACAACGTTCCAATCGATATAGCTGCCCAGGACCTAGCCGAGAGGGGAGGAGCTGACGCCGTCATAGTATCTGGGCCTAGGAGCCCCATTCCACCCGACCTAGACAGGCTAAGGAAGGTGAGGTCTGTGGTCAGTAAACCCATCCTCGTAGGAAGTGGGATCTCCCTCTCTAACTTCCGAGACTACTGCAGGGAAGCTGACGGGTTGATAGTGGGAGAGTACGACTTCAAGGTTAATGGAGAAGTGGGAGGGAGGAGCCTAGGCGAGAGTTACGCCAAGTTAGTGAGAGGATGTGGAGACTAGTGCCTCTTTAACGAGATCGTGAGGGCTGTGATAGAGACGGCTAGGGACAGAGCTATCGCCACCACAATTATGGGCATCGCTGAACTAGATGGGACTGTGTTGACGAAAGTGAAGGTGTGGGAATAAGGTAACCCATCACTGACTTCCACCTGTAAGTAGTTGGTACCGTATGTTCCTCTTTGCGACATGTGGACTAAGACTCCGTCCTCAACCTTAGTCACCGTGAAGTTCACAGGTTCTCCATTCAACAAGACTTCGATCACCCTCAGATCAGAGCCATGGACGCTCACAGTAATACCCGTGTTTGACTTAGACAGTGAGAACTGCGGCTCTGGGATCAACGACAGTGACTTCGCTCCACTTAGGTCCACTAGGCTGTAGGTTATGTTTCCTCGATCCTGAGAAAAGGCGTACTGTACGTCCTTAAATGAGGTCAGGGTCATGGTGACGTTCGAGTTAGTCTCGTTGACAGCGACCACAGAGGGACCTAGAGTGGTACCGGAGATTTCAACGGACGAGTTTAACAATTTCATGCTGAGAACATGAGAGCCCACAACGCTAACAGTCGAATTGATGGCATATAGAGTCCCTACGTAGCTGTCGTAGAGTTGTAACCCTGCGTCAGTAACGTTGAGTTCAGGGACGTAAAGCTGATAGATCGAGTAGTTGCCCTCTAGACCCGTCACCAACTGACCCACCACCTGATTTCCGTCAATGCTAACCGGCCCGACGTCGGTGTAGGGAAGGACGTTGACGTAAGTCTGGTTTGAGTAAGCCGTCAGCCCCTGAGGGGAGGAGCCCGATACCACCACGTCCCAAGGTCCGGCCAACGAATATGGAGGCGAACCCTGATAGACGCCTGGACTGAGCACGGAGGGGACTTGGTAGTACCCTACCCACTCGTTAAGTGAGGAGTTGTACTGGAGAGGGAACTCGGTCAACTCACTAACGGCGAGAGTCTCGAACCCTAGGGCAGTAGGCAGTAACGTGGCCGAGAACGCGCCGTACTTAACCTCTGTACCGTTTGAGTAGGTTATGTTAGCGGTGATCCTCACATATTGTCCCTGGAATACTTGGTTAATGCTTCTTACTTGTGTTACAAGAGAAGTTGAAGAGACGTAGAAGGAAAGGTTGTAGAACCCTTCTTGCAACTCCCAAGAGGTTGAAGAGCTGTTTCCGATCGCCCAGAAATTCACGGTGTAGAAGCCTGGAGTGACGTTAGAGGGAACAGTGTAGTTGGCCTCGTATATAAGGGAGGGAGTGAGCTGCATGGGAATCGAAGCTACAAGGACGCCTGAGGGACTGTAAACTCTCGCTGTAAGGTTAACCTGCTGGAAGGTGTTAACCACAGCCAACAAAGTTACGTTACTTCCAGGGTAGGCAGATGGCATGGAGTCCGCCACAGGTGTGTAGACCACTGCGGCCACCTGAAGACCGAAGTAAAGGTAAGTGTATACAGGTGCTGCGGAGCCATTTACGAAGAGTAGGTAAGCTCCAGCAACGGGGGTAAGTAAAGGCAGGAAGCCTCTGTACTGGCCTCCTCCCGCGGGGGCGAGGAACGCTCTCTCTACCGTTCTCCCATGATGCACTAAGTAGGCCTCTAGAGTCTGATCGGCCGCTGGGGAGCCATTGGGGTAGTTAGCGTAGACCGTGATCGCGAGTTTACCTAGACCTCCAGGCTGCTGAACTGGCAGGACCGACACTAGTGACATTCCAGGGCCCACCACAAGATAGGTGAAACCAGATCCGCGAGAGCCGTCATATGTGCCGTTTACCTGTAGGCGAACGTTGGCACCTGGGGAGTTCTCGGGGATCACGAAAGTTCCAACCCAGTAGGACCCGTTGTAAAGTAGGGGTATTCTGCCCATAACGCCGGAAGAGTTGAGGAAGTAGGCCTGGAAGTGACCGGAGGTGACGGGGGTGCCGTCGTAGGTGACGTAGGCCGTCACCTGTACGGCCGAGCCCTGGAGGTACCAAGGAGTGCCGTCGGTGGAGACGGAGATGGAGAGCCCGGGCCTGAGGGAGGAGAGGAGGGAGAGGAGGAGGCCGCCGTCAGGTGTGCCCAGGCCGGTGGTGCCTGGCCCCGGGCCGTAGAGGCCGTTGAAGCCGAAGGTGACGTTGTGGAGGGCACCCCTGACGAGGGGGAGCACCCCGTTCAGGTCCCCGAGTGGGCCGAGCCTGGAGTCCAGGTCCGCCACCACCCCGGCCCAGGTGGGGGCGGCCAGGCTGGTCCCGCCGACGGCGAGGAGCTGTCCCTCCGCCACCACAGCGAGGCCGGTGTAGGGGTCGGCGTCGGCCGAGACGGTGGGAACGGTCACCCCGGGGAAGAGGGTGGACGGGCCTCCTCCAGTGGAGACGTCCTGCCCGTAGAGCGGGTCCACGCTCCAGGTCGTCTCGTAGCCGTAGGTGGCGGTGCTGTTGAGGGCCCACAGGTAGCCGGACGTGACGTTCACGTAGAGCGCGGTCCCTCCCACGGAGGTGACGAAGGGGGAGGAGGCGGGGAAGAGGGCACCCCCGTAGGCCACCGGGGTTCCCCCAGTTGCCCCCTCGTCCCCGGAGGCAGCTAGGAAGGTGATCCCTTCGGCGGAGCCCAGGGCGAAGTAGAAGTTGGCGTAGGGGTAGTTCAATATCTTGCTCTGTGCGGTAGTGAAGAAACCAGACGTGGCGAACTCGTTCTCTGGAATTCCCCAACTCATGGACACTACGTTGGCCAGCTTCTGGGTGACTACGTAGTCTATCGCTTGGAACAGAGCGTTCGAAGTGGCTGAAGGAGCCACCACCACGTCTATACGTGCGTAGGGAGCCATGGAATGCACCGCCTCTACGTCTAGAGCGGTCTCAACGTCCCACCCTGTTAATATGCCGTAGTACGGATCGTAAGGACCAGTTGGTATGACAGATAGATTTGCCGGAGGCAGATGGAAGAGTTTATCGAACTGAGCGACGTCAGAATAGATGTTGGGATCTCCGTAAGCCTCAATCACCGCTACCGTGACGTTACTTTCGTTAGGGGAGATTATGGGTGTAACGTTGTAGGCGCCTTGGAGATCTTGGGGATCGTAGTAAATGGCTGAGAGCACGGCCGGCTCATCCCCCTTCACCATCAATGTTCCATTGTGGAGTCCTCCCAGAACTATGAGGTTCTTCTTAACGTTACTAAAGTTTGTTAGCCCTAGGACAGCGAGCCCCTCCATAGGTCCTCTAAGTATAGGCAAGGAAGTGGGTGCATAGTAGATCTGTCCAGACTGATTGAAAAGGGCCAACTTTACGCTGAAGAGCCCCTCCACTTGCTGGACTGTTCCTGAAGCTGAAACCATGAACCCGTCGGGGCTCACGTAGTTCACGTCTAAACCCGCAGAGTGTAAGTAGGAGATCACGGATTCGAGCTCTCCTCTGGTTGGAGCGAAATACTTCTCCACCTCAGCCCTAGTAAGTGGAGGAGACTGTCTGTTAGAGACCTCCTGGGCCGCCATGAAGACTCCAGAGATGTTCCTCGGAGGTATGAGCACCGTTACCCCGACCTGGGTGGAAGGAGGTAGTTGCCCAACTTCTGTTCCAGACAGCACGGGACCTACGTAAACCGGCGTAGAAGCTAAGGTAGGAACTACGGATAACACGATGAGCGCGAGTAAAAATAGGAACAACCTCATTGTTGAAAAGTATTCGCGCTTCACCCGAAAATAAACCCTTAATTGATCTCTCGCGTTAGGGCTACCCGAGCAAAGGCCGTGGAAGGTGAAGAGAGTCTACATGAGAACTACAACTTTCGGTGGACACTCCCATACTGCTGTGCTGAGGTTGAGGCGTGAATAGATTACTTCCGCTCGTAATCTACACGTCAGCAACCTACGTCCTGGTCTCCCCTACCTTCGGAGTTCGATACTTCTCGACTCACTTCCACTTACCACTCTGGATAGCATTCGCGCTGGTTACCGTACCTTTTTCAGGGAGAGCGCTCGGACTGTCACTCACGGTAAGGTGCCCTTCGGAAGCGGTTCTTCTCTTGGGGGGCCTGTTCCACACTCTCTTCCTTAGCAGCCGATCCGTGGTCGTTCCTAGCTCTCGGGGTGTTAGGGGGCCTCGCGTACGCACTGACTACTGCGTCTGCTGTGGACGCCTCAAAGAACCCTAGCCTCACTACTGGAGATTAGGCCCTAGGGTGGGCCCTGGCGTCTTTCCTCAGTCCGCTGGGGTGAAGGATAGAGTTGTTTCTTGGGAGGATCGGCCGCCTTCTTAGCTCTCTTTAAGTTGTCCACCCCTCGAGTCGGGAGGCCCTCGTTGAAGGGTTACACGCTCTTCTTAGCTGAACTCGCCCCTACCTTCCTCCTCGAAATCAGCCCGGCGAGTTACTTACTCACCGCAGATCTACTTACTAGCGTTCGTCGCTTACTTGATCTTCCCGACGATGGGGAGGGCAGTTCTGTTTCTGGCCTGTTCTGTAGCAGCTCTGTCCTCCTTCTTTCTGTCTACCGCCATTGGACTCGCGCTGTTCGCGTTCGCAGGAGTCGGCATCATTTCGCTTCTCCCCGCTAAGGTCAAGGAGTTTGGATCCACGAACATCGGAGGAGATCTCAACCTGGGAGCAGTGGGCGGGTTGGTTTACCCCACCTTGGTCAGTGCCGTGGGTCACTGGCTCATCCCACTACTGGCCTCCGCGGCCATGTCATGTCTAGCCCTAGTTCTCACTATTCCTCTACTCCGTCCTAAGAAAAGTCCTCAGGGAACCGTCGGAGTTCAAGGTGAAGAAGTAAACTCTCCTCTCTCCACCGCTCTCCACACTTCCTTTCCTCCCCCTGAAGTCTCCTACTATCCTCACTCTGTCGACCTTGCTCCATCCGGCGTCCCTCTTTGCACGTTCTACGAAGTTGGTGAAACCGACTGCACACACTTCACAACAGAAGAATAGCCTAGTTCCCTCAACGTCCCTCCAGACGTTCCCCCAGCTAGCCCCACAGAGGGCGCAGCCACTACCTTCAACCAACAATCTTCTCACCTAGAAGATAGGCCCTCTCAAGCCTAGAAGTCAGGTAGGTGTCGAAGGCTTCTAACGATTTCAAAACTGTAACTTGAGTTTGTTCCTCCACACCTTTCTCCCTCGCCCACTTAGATGCGACCTCTAGGGACTCTTCTGAGTGTTCCACGTCGGCCTCGTACCCCTCCCTCAGGAACTCTCTAACCTCTAAAGGGTACTTACTGTCACTTAGGATGGATGGGTCGAAGTAAGTCATTTTAGCGCCGTATTTCCTTATTTCCTTATGAGCCACCAGTTCTAGACAATGCATAGCTGCCATAATCTCTATCCAGCTCCTAGTCTCTGCTATTCTTCTCCAAGTAAATATGGCGTCCATCGTGCCTCTAAGAGGAGGTGTAGAGAGTATCCTTCCTCTGTCCCACCCGAGGGATTCTCCCATCTTGATTAGGAGCTCAAAGTGTGGTAGTCTACCATCGTAGCCGACGAACTCCTCGCTGACATTCTTCAGCTCCATTCTGTATACATCGTCGTCTTCTGTGCTAGCCATGACGTGGGCCAATGACCTAGCCCACTGTCTAAGAAAGTGCTGATGCTCTAAGACGTAGCCAAGTAGAAGTTCCCTACTTGGCCTTTGCATGGCCGCAAGGAAAGGATGAGGACTGTCGCCGTAGAACCTCCTCACGAACCTGCGAATTATCCAGCTCTTCAGGTCTTTGAACTCGAAGAAACTTCTCAACTCCTCTTCCAGCTCTCCCTCTTCTAGCTTGATTTTCGTTATGTTCCTGTTAAGCCACATCACGTGTCCTACGTCACTTCTGTTTGCTTCTCCGCTGAAATGCGCCGCGGCCCCCCTGAAAGAGCCCAGCCTTACCTCACACACCGGACACAGCAATTGTCTCACCTAAACGGGGAAGTCTGAAGGTAACCTCGACCTAAGTTCGATATATTCGGGGTCGTCTCTATATTTCACCTTGAGGGAGGTCAGCAGCTCCTTAACTTCGTTTGGGTCTAGCCCACGAGCCTCTGAGATCATTCTAACGGTTTCCTCGAAGTTCTCCTTACACGCGTTGTAACAGTTGCAGGCAGCCCTCAGGAGTTCCCTCTCCTTTGGTGTCATAGGTATTTTAGAAGCGATCTCCAAAATAAACCAATCTAATGAAAGCTCAGAAAAGCTGAATTCAACCGACCCCTGGTCGAGTGGACTCACGGAAAAGTTAAAGGTGTAATCGTAAAGCTGATAGGCATGAAGAGGGAGACTAGGAGGCTCATCGTTTATGGAACCGTGTTCTCGGTCGCCTCGTTTGGAGTGGCCGCTGCAATGAGTCTCTCGGCTGGACTTTTCGCAGTTAGTGGACCGGTTGGGGTGTTCTTAGATCCGGTACTCAACCTAACGATACCGTTGCTCTTGGTCTCAATTGGGTTTCAGGTGATAAATGCTAGAGGTGGGCCTATAGTCATGGGTCTTGTGAGTGCCGCCCTGTTCGCGGTGGCCTTCCTTCCCTTTCTCTCTATAACTAACTTGGTGGTGGGCACTGCAGTGGAGGGATCCTCAAGGGTGTTGGGCTATAGAGGTAGGAGGGCCGTCGTTATAAACACGGCCTTAGCTGGAGGGCTGGAGGGCATATTAAGCGTGGTGTTAGGTGCACTATTCATTGGTTACGTTCTACAACCTGATCTTGCGCTCCTCTTCACCGCCGTTTACTTTGTGGAATCAACGGTGGTCGGGTTCGCAGGCAGCTCTCTCGGATCTTACTTGATCAAGAGCGGTGTCCTCAAGTGAAGCTAAACTTCGCGACGCTCCTCGTCTCACTCTCTCTGCTATGTGGGACAGCGGCGTTCACAGATGGACTAGCTCAAGCGGCTTTCACTGCCCTGCTCCACAGGAGGTGGAGGGTGATAGGGGGAGAAGTGTTGATATTGGCGACGTCGTTTCTAGTGTTAACCTCCCTCCACAGAGAGCCTCTCTTCCCATTCGCTCCTAGGTTAGTGACCTACGTGAACTCCTACTTGGCGGCCTCAGATCTGGTTGACAGGTCTTCGATCCTAGACGTGCTCGGAGAGAGGGGAGTCCCTGTGGTAGTTGCGTTGACATACTACCCAACTTTTGCCTCGATCGCTAGGGAGGTGTTCTTAAACTTGAGGTACAGAGGTCTTAGGTTCTCTCCAACCAAATTAGTCCTTCCTCTTCTGGTATTCACGGTAAAGGTGGCTGAGGAGCTAGAGGCGGCCTACGCTGTCAAACTCTACGGCAATTTCAGGAGAGGACAGTTAAAGTTTGGTGAGTTCGACTTCGTCATAATAGTGCTCTCGGTGGGGATTTCGTGTTTGTCGTTGGTGGCGTTGAAATAGACCAAGGAGAGAGGGTGGCCCTCTTAGGTAAGAGCGGCTCTGGTAAAACTAGTCTGATAAGGGCAGCCATATGTCTTAAGGAAGGACCGAGGCCGGTCCTAGACGGCCAGGACTTCTGCTCCAGTCCAGACTACTCTAAAGTGTCTGCAGTCGGTCAGGAACCAGCGTGGCAGGTGTTAGCTGAGAGCAGCAAAGAGGAGCTCTCATTAATATCCAGATATCATCCAGTAGACTTTAAGGTGGCTCAAAACCTGATGGGTCCTTACTTTGATACGCCCTTCAACAGGCTCTCCGATGGATACAAGAGGAGGTTCGTTCTATCGTCTGTGCTCGCTGGCGAACCTAAATACCTCCTCCTAGACGAACCTCTGTCCAACTTAGACGACGAAGCCGTCAAATTAGTGTCATCATCCTTTCCTTCGACCTCCCTCATAGCGGAACACAGGGTTAAGGACTTGAGAGCTTTAGTCCAGAGGGCATACGTAATTGAGGGGAAGGCCAAGGAAATAGAATTAGATTTATTGTGGAGTGAACGCTTCCTTAAGTCTCACGGCCTCCGTGGCTTCAGGGTCTTCAGGGAGAAGAGGCCCCTAGGTGAGGTTCTATTAAGCGCAGAAGTGAAGGGAATCAAGTTAGAAGTCCGGAAAAGGGAGGTACTGTGTATAGTGGGCCCTAATGGAGCGGGCAAGACAACTACAATCAGAGAACTCTCCAGAAAGGGAGTGAGACCAGTCTTCCAAAGTCCAGACTTGCAATTCTTTTTCAGGACGGTCAAGGACGAAGTTGGATCTAGTGAAGCTATGCAGCTCTTTCAGCTTACCGACAAGGCCTCCAGGAGCCCTTATTCTCTTAGTTTCGGTGAGAAAATGAGAGTACTCATGGCCTCAGCGCTGGCGTCAGAGGCTAAAGTAGTGGCCTTCGACGAACCCTCAGCTGGAATGGACGGAGACGCTCTCGTCTCTTTTGTTAAGGCGCTGGAGCTAATGGTCGAGCAGGATAGAGGAGTTGTAGTGGCTACACACGACTCAGACGTAATTGACCTGTGCGATAGTACAATAAGGCTGAGCTGGAGTAGTTGGTAGAATTAAAAAGAAATAATGTTAAAAGGAGCAGAAAGGATGGCTTGCGGAGAGCAACACTCCCTGTAGATAAGGTTAAAAATTGGCCTTGGGTAACTGCTCGGTACTCGTGATAAGGGTAAGCCTCGCCGAGGGTCCTCAGCTAAAGGGAAGTTCGACTGCATGCTGCTCCATCTCAGCCATAGACGGTCAAGTCTCAAATATAAACTCCCTGTGGGGGCCACACTCTAGCGTGGAACCTTGCCCTCACACCCATCAAACAAGATATACTCATGGAGCACCAAGCTACGTCCTTCGGGATGGGATAGCTCGTGTTCTCCCGAATTCCTTATCGATTGCCAGTTATGTATCTCTCCCAATCGGCCTTGAACCTCACTAGGCTAAGAGAGTCCTTCCGTAAGGGCCCCCACCGAATCGCAGTGCATTATGGAGGACCTACCAAGAGTAGATCGACTAACGCGGGGCTGACCCTCCTGAGGTGAGGAAGATGTCGAGGGTGTGGAAAACACGCAGGCGCTGAGCGGTGATGAACGATCCCTTTAACCGAACTCCCTTAGCAGATCTTTTAATCTATATCTAGGTATAGGTGGTCGAGGTAGGTTTGAACTTAGTTGTAGGGTTCAAGGTCGTCCCCGACGAGACCCTTATTAGGGTCTCTGGAGGGAAACTGGACTTGAACGTGGCCACGAAAATTAGCACCTATGACAAGAATGCCATAGAGGAGGCCGTTAGGATCAAGGAGGCCACGGGAGGTAAGATCACCGGGGTCACCGTCGGTAATACAGACAGGAAGGTCATAAGAGAGGCACTCTCCATGGGAGTAGATGAGGTTGTGGCAGTATCGGCACAATACACGGACGTATTAGGTACAGCAACGGCCGTGACGGAGGAGGTGAGGTCCTTAAATCCCGATCTTGTGTTGTTCGGAGAGACCACGACGGATGGCTCGACCTCAGGCCTAGGGCCCATGGTGGCGGAGCTCTGGGGAGTTCCAGTCGTCACTTTCGTCCGCTCGCTGAAGGTAGAGGGTAAAACAGTCAGGGCGGAGAGGTCCCTCACTCCCGTCATAGAGGTGGTGGAGACCGAGTTGCCCGCGGTGATAACGGTGACTGGAGAGATAAACACGCCGAGGATACCCACCCTGAGGCAGATTATGGAGTCCTCCAAGAAGCCAGTGAGAAGTAAGGAGTTCAGAGGGACGCCAGTGGCCTCCTTGGATTCTGTGGAGCCTTACACCGTGCAGAGGAAGAGGGTTGTGATGGAAGGTAAGCTAGAAGAGGTGGTGCCCAAACTCATAGAAGCCCTCAGGAAGGAGGGAGTAATATGATAGTGGTGTTCTCTGAGGACGCGGAGAACTTCAAGTCAGCTGCTGCCCTAGCACAATCGCTAAAAGACTCCATCGTTGGGATAGCAAAGCAGAACATGAAATACACCGATAAACTCTACGTGACTGACTACGACGAGGACTCGGTAGTTGAACTGGCAGTTCGGGAATCTCCAACACTAGTAATAGGAGGTGACACTAAGAGGGACAGGACGGTGGCGGCCAGGGTCGCCGCTAGGCTTAGGGCGGCCTACGCACCGTCTGTCTCCGAACTTTCACTCAAGGGGGACAAGTACGTAGTAAGACGAATAGGTTACAGCGGAGTGGCGGTCGCGACCCTAACTCTCAGCAGGCCTGCAGTGATCACAGTGGGGAAAAGTGACAGGGTGCCTAAGGAAGTTGAGACTCAATTCGTCGAGGTGCCCCAATCCAAGGGCAAGGTCAAGCTCCTAGAAAGGAGAGAGGGTAAGGGGACTGTGGACCTAGGCTCGGCCAAGCTAATAGTCTCGGTGGGGAGAGGAATAGGCTCAAAGGAAAACGTCAAGTACGCCCAGGAGCTTGCTGACGCCTTGGGGGCGGCCCTAGGAGGAAGCAGGCCAGTCACGGCCGAGATGGGGTGGCTCCCTGAGGATAGACAAATCGGCCTCTCCGGAACGAAGGTGAAGCCGAGGCTCTACCTAGCACTTGGCATTTCAGGTCAGCCTCAACACCTGGCAGGAATGAAGGACTCTGGAGTGGTGGTGGCCGTAAACAAAGATAAGAACGCCCCTATCGCGGAGAACTGCGACTATCTGGTGGTAGCCGACGCTGTAGAGTTCTGCAAGGAGATGGTCAAGAGGTTGAAGGGATGAGCTTCGATGCGGACCTTGCCGTAGTAGGGGGAGGTCTAGGGGGGCTTGCGGCCGCAATATCGGCCGCAAAGGAAGGGCTTGCAGTCGTAGTGTTAGAGAGAGGTCCTTACTCAGGCTCTAAGAACGTGTCGGGAGGGAGGATCTACGTCCACTCCCTCTTAAAGCTGGTGCCAGACGCGCTAGAAAGAGCTCCACTAGAGAGGCCGATCACTAGGGAGACCTACGAGGTACACTGTGGAGAAAGGAAGGTCATCTTCACCTTCCAGAGGAGGAATAGGGAAAGCTTCTCTGTTCTCAGGGTTAGGCTAGATCAGTGGCTCGCCAAGGAGGCCGAGGCCAATGGTGCTCTACTTTCTTATGAGACACAGGTAACCGGCGCGAGGAGAGAGGGGGGTGGAATAACCTTGGAGACCAACAGGGGTGAATTCAAGGTTCCCCTAGTGGTCGAAGCTGATGGTGCCACGGCGCCCCTCTCTCGATACCTAGGGATCAGAAGACTCAGGGCTGACCACTTCATGGTAGGTGTTAAGGAGGTGGTGTCTTGGACACCCGACCTTCCGGAGGACGAGGGGGAAGCCAAGGTCGTGTTGGGGCTAACCCCCGGACTCAAGGGGGGAGGGTTCGTGTATACTAACAGGGACTCCCTCTCAATAGGGTTTACGGTGAAGGTGGAGTCTATTCAGGAGAAGCTGGTGCGTACTAGTGAACTGATAGAAGACTTTAGGGAGGCCTTAGGAGTGGAGGGGGAGGTGCTCGAGTATTCCGCTCACCTCATTCCATATGTAGGCTACGGAGGTATGCCTCCCCTGAGTTCTCCCAATCTAATGGTGGTGGGAGACGCAGCAGGAATGTTGCTCAGCGACGGCTTCGTGATAAGGGGAATGGACCTAGCGATAGGTGCAGGAACTATCGCAGGCAAGGTAGCTGCAAAGCTCAGGGAACTCAACGACTACTCTAGAACATACCTTTATGATAAAGAACTGGAGGGAACCTTTGTGATGAGGGACTTGAAGTCCGCTTGGAGGTCGTTCAAGGGGCTCTCCAACCCTAGACTATACGACAAGTACCCAAGTGTTATATGTGACGTTCTGGAAGCGATGTTCTCAGTAGGCGACAGGAGGCTTCTGAAGGTGACAGAGGAGAGACTGAGGGGGGAGGGAGTGGGGTTAACTGATGCGGTGAGGGACCTGCTTTGGTTCGTGTGAGTCTGCTCAAGAGACTCGGACTCAACAAGTACGATGTGGGTAGTCCACACATCCAGGTGAACACCGAGATCTGTAGAACGTGTAGGGACAAGCCATGCGTCTCAGTGTGTCCGGCAGGGACTTACGACCCTCAACCCGACGGCACCATAGTAGCTCACTACGAGAGGTGCCTGGAGTGTGGAGCGGCTCTGGTAGCCTGTCCCTACGGCGCCATAACCTTCAAGTGGCCAGAGCAGGGTGTGTCATACAGGTACGGTTAACAGTGACACTTCCTCCCCCGACGTCCTCGAAAGTACGTGGTGCCGCTCTCGGGCTGGGACTCAACCCATACCCATCTTTCAATTCCTTCTAGGATGCTTCAGTTCCCCCAGTCCCGAGGGTACGACCCAGCTCTCACAGTAGAGGTCGTAGAAATAGTATTTTGATAACCATGAAAAGGTTTATATAAGGGGCTGTCCGTCCTCACCGAAGGGGACTTTCGCCCCCTTAACCCTCGTAAAGATAAGTCATCCATCCCGTTTAGTTTGTTCCATAGTCCACCCAACTACATCTCAGGTGAGAGATATGTAAAGAACAGATGGGGGACAGGAACAGCATGGAAGGCCCTCTACAGTCGAGAGGAGGTCAAATAGGGAGTCCCAACTCCTTCATCTTGGACAGGACCTGATCCTGCGGCCTGTATACTCCAAGGAACGTCTTTCCCACCGGCCTCTCCATCATCTTCTCCCCATCCTCAACAGTCACCGTCAGTCCCTTCTGGACTCCCGAATAAAACTCGAACCTCGTGAACCACTTATTCGGCCTTATCATGGTTACCGTCCCTTCCTTCACCCGTTCACACGGCACTCTCACCATGACCATTCTCCCGTCGACCTGTCTCACCTCAAGTGGGATTGAGTCCATCCTCAGCGCAGCTGCCAGTAAACATAGCCTGGTGTCGTAGGTTGGGAATACGTCACAGTCAGGGCCGCATATCAGATCGTACTTAGGGCTTCTGGCTGTCCTAGGAGGGGCGTAGTCGGCCTTTCCTATCGGCTCTCGAGACATGACCCAGGAAAGCACAGTCACCCTGTTAGGCCTCTCAACTAGAACCCTTATCTCCGGCGCCACCTTTACCTTTCCTTCCCCCGATTCCTCGGCACTTGGCTCGCCGTGAAAGAGGACCGCAGCAGCTACACCATTCTCCCTCAGTGCACCCACAACCTCCATGGAGTCCCCGAGCCACGGGTAAGTGTATATCCATACCCTCTTGAATTTCCTTCCAGCTATGTAGGCCTCCAAGAGCGAGTTCTCGTCTGCTATCACCATTCCCTCCTCCCCTTTAGGCATGAAGAACCCTCCGTACTTCAGGAACTTAACATCCTTCATTGACTCTAGGATTCCGTCCACGACGTGGGACGGTACCGTTCCCAAGACCACAACCTTAACTGTCGTCCCACTCGGCCACTTGTGCTGCGAGATTGTTCACCTCCTCCGGATATTCCTCTGACCTGTCCCCATAGTCGAATAGAGAATCGTCGAAAGGTATGGTCCCACATAGGTCTGCCATTATCCTCTCACAAGCCTCCAAGGCTTTCCTCTGGGCCATAGCCTCTTCGTCTGGAAGTGGACGCACCATGTTGACGACGAGTCCTCTGTGAACTGGAGGAATCAGCTCTGGGTCGGACTGTACGTATTCGGCGTATCTGACCACGGCCTCAATCCCGAACTGCGTCGGGTCAGAAACGTAGAGGTGGGCCACGTCAGCCTTAGTCCACTTGTAGAAGGCCTGTACCTCTAACTTCACTACAGGATCTGAAGGAAGGACGTTAGGAGGATTGTCCACTATAAAGAGATCGTATCCTTCGTCTAAAAGAAGTTCCCCGTAGGCCTTAGAGACGGCCTCCATCAACTCAGGCTTCCTGAGAACGAAGTCCACGCTAGTCTTGAAAGTGTGAGAGACTGGGTAGAACCTCACGACCCCTAGTTTCCCTTTTCCTATGTGCGTGGAGGCGTAGTACCCGTCAGTTCTCCCTTCTAGGACTGAGTTCAACAGGCCCTCATCGTTTGTAACGCCTAGGACCTTCGAGGCCCAACCAATGAGGTCCCTGTCCACTATAAGGACCTTTCGTCCCCTCCTGGCCAGACTCCTTCCAAGTAGGAGCGTAAGCGTAGTCTTCCCCACACCTCCTTTTATTCCGCCCAGGAGGATCCTCACAACTCTGTTTTGCTTTAAACGCTTATCAAATTTCCGGCTATTTTCTATAATCTTCGCCTCGGATCCGCTGCAATGTCATACGAAACTAGGGTTAAGAGCAAACTCCGGCATAGCGAATGAATAGCTTTACTAATTATGCTTAATTAAATTTAGTATTACTAAAGAGTAGAAGAGTAGGCTAAGGTATCTCTTGTGTAGATCGCTTCACCTATATATTTCGAACCTTACAGGGCTATCCTTACATCGGTATTTAAGGAATATACTCCGACCTACCCAACACTAAGAACTTAACTCGACTGACTTTCTCCACGCCCTGAAGGGAGAGAGTCCCCTAATGGATTCCTCGTTTCGATCGGCGGTTCAGGGTTACATCTCCCATTCGGTGAACAGTCAGTGGTTCAAAGCACTCACTCGCCGAAAAGGGATCCGTCGTTGAACACCTTCGGACCCCAAGATTAAGAGTAGGAGGGAAAAGCATGTGGCTCCTCGCTCAATACCATTAAGCTCTCAATAGAGCTGGGGAGGGATGGAGTCGGGGTCACCGTATAATTTTCGAAAACCATTTAAATGAGAGGAACCTCAGCCCCTCAACCCCCAGATTTCTAGACTTCGGTTCATCACTATACCAACCCCCTTGTCATGGAAGGTTTTCCTCCACATTCTCATTACCACCGTCGTTCCGAACTCACATCCCAGACGGATAGTTAAATGGGCCAAAGAAAGATGGTCTGTCAATTTGGTTCCCAAGTATCTTTCAGTAAGGCTGTCGTCGAAGACAAACTGCTAAAGAGATAGAGAGTGGCGACCTCAATATACGAAATTGATCCATGAGTCCAGACCGAAGGACAGATAGAACCACTAAAAGGTGAGCAAGGGGTACAGACTACAATTCGCTTAGAGAGGTAAGGGCTCTCTTTCTCTTATGATTTCCCCAGTCTATATTAGAAATCAAAACGGCAACATATCAACACATTTGAGGAACACCTGAAGCCGACTGTTCTTGACCTTTTTGGGAAATTGCTACGGATAATAACATAATATTATCCATAGAATCATAGACCCCATGATACTGTTCGCATTAGATCTTAAAGCAAATGTGCTGTCCTTTATTCCTACCTCTTCTTAATTAAAACTTTAATTTAAGTCTCTCCTTCTTTACTCTGTGTCCGACACTATTTTGGGAGAACCTCTACCCTTCAATGAGAAAATTGTGTTGAAAAACTGGATCCACAGGAATGTGGACGAGAGGGAATACTTGGACTACCACAGGAAGGCCGTTAAAGAGTACCAGCAACACTGGGAGGTCATTGCTAGAGAATTGGAGTGGTTCAGCCCGTGGACGAAAGTAGTGGAGGAGACGGATAAAGCACATGTTTTTAAGTGGTTTGTCGGAGGGACTACCAACATTTCCTACCTCGCCCTGGATAGACACGCAAAAACGTGGAGAAGGCACAAGCTAGCGTTCATCTGGGAGGGGGAACCGGTGGACGAACAGGGCAGACCTAAAGAGGTCAGGAAGTTCACCTATTACGACCTGTGGAGGGAAGTCAACAGAGTCGCCTACGCCATGAGGACGAAGTTGGGACTTAAGAGGGGCGACAGGATCGCGATTTACCTTCCAATGATACCAGAGCTCCCCATATTCATGTTAGCGGCGGCTAGACTGGGAGTGATATTCACTGTGATATTTAGCGGCTTTACGGCAGAGAACATAGCCAACAGGGTGAACGACCTCAACGCCAGCCTAATAGTGACTGCCGATGGGGTCTACAGAAGAGGAAAGATCCTCAGACTCAAGGAGATCGTGGACGAGTCGTTGAAGTTTACCCCGTCGGTCCAAAGGGTGGTAGTAGTAAGACGTCTAGGTGGAGAGTTGTCCCTCACCCAGAGGGACGTAACGTTGGACGAACTGTTGAAAGGTGTTCCTCCCAATACCTATGTTGACCCCGAGAGAATGGAGAGCAACGAAGTCCTCTACGTGCTATACACCTCAGGCACCACCGGGAGACCGAAGGGCATGATCCACGACCACGGTGGGTACGCTACTCTGCTTCACGCTACTATGAAGTGGGTTTTCGACGCCAGGGACGACGATGTTTACTTCTGTACGGCGGACATAGGCTGGGTGACTGGGCACTCTTATATAGTATTCGGACCACTCATAGAGGGACTCACCTCTGTCATGTACGAAGGGACGTTAGACTTCCCAGCCCCTGACAGGTGGTGGTCAATAGTCGAGAGATATGGCGTCACCATACTTTACACCTCCCCCACGGCAGTCAGAACCTTGATGAAGTTCGGCGACGACTTGGTGAAGAAGCACGACCTGTCAACACTGAGGATAATACACTCGGTAGGTGAGCCCATAAATCCTTCGGCGTGGAGGTGGCTCTTCGAAGTCGTTGGGGGTAGTAGAGCCCCGGTGGGTTCAACTTGGTGGATGACAGAGACCGGAGGAATAATGATAAGTTACTTGCCTGGACTGATGTTGGTTCCCATGAAGCCGGGCTCAAACGGTTATCCTCTCCCAGGTATAGATGTGGACGTTTTAGACGAGTCTGGAAACCCTGTCAAGCCTGGGGAGAGAGGTTACCTCGTCATAAGGAACCCCTGGCCCGGGATGCCAGCAGCGCCCACTGGGGTGTGGGGAGATCATGAGAGGTACGTTAAGACTTACTGGTCCAAGTATAAGGACTTATTCTACGCTGGAGACTACGCTGTCAAGGACTCTGACGGTTACATATGGGTGGCCGGCAGGGCTGACGAGGTGATGAAAGTGTCGGGACATAGAATTGGGACGTATGAACTCGAGTCAGTCCTCGTTGCACACAGGGCAGTCTCGGAGGCCGCTGTAATAGGGGTACCAGACGAGGTCAAGGGTGAGGTTCCCATAGCTTACGTGGTTCTGAAAACAGGGAACCAGCCCAGCGAAGAGATGAGGAAGGAGTTGGTAGACTGGATAAGGAAGAATTACGGTCCAATAGCCACTCCGAGGGCCCTTTTCTTCGTCAATAAACTGCCAAAAACGAGGTCGGGGAAGATAATGCGGAGGTTGATGAGGTCCGTAGCTACGAACTCACCTCTAGGGGACACTACAACCCTCGAGGACGCGAGCTCGGTGGAAGAAGTGAGGACAGCTTACGAGGAATTCGTGAAGTCAATAAGGTGATAAAGCGAGATGCAAACTTACCTATTCGGGGCAGGGAGGAACAAATTTCCTAATATCCTAAGGCAAGGCTTTCACATCGCATTAACTCCTTTCTATAACCCCAAAAGTTAAAATGTTGTCCTAGAAAAACATGGTAGATGGACATCGTTTGGCACGAAATAAAGAATAGCCACGATCCGGAAGTAGTCTACTCCATTGTCTCGGACCCAGAATTCTTCCTGACCAGAGTAATAGAGGTGGACGGACTTCAGAGAGTGGGTGAGGATACTTACTCAGGCAAAGTCACTGGAATGAAGGTTAGAATAACGGTTTACAGGGGGGCGGAGAACACAACCTTCATATTCTACATGGAGCCAACAGGCTTTGCCAGGTTTACGAAGGGGAAGGTTGTCAGGAAGTTCGTGGTGAGGAAAGGGGAATCCTCGGTGTTAGTCGAGTTTGAGAAGCAGCTTGCAGTGGATGCGGTCTGGGACCAAGACGCCGCGCTCTTGAAAACTACCCTAGATAGGGCGGTAGAGGAACTGCAGAGGAACGGCGACGAAATAATAAGAATGGAGAGAGTCAAGAGGAAGATCTGAGTGTCCGCAACACTGATGTAACTCCTACGTAAAACAATAAATCGCCCATTCAAGTTAACTCCCGTGAGGATAGTTGTCGATGGCCATACCCTAGACGTAGAGCAGGGGCCTAACCTCTTGGAGGTACTTCTGAGTGCAGGGTTCTACGTTCCCCACCTCTGCTATAACAAGTTCCTGGGTCCGTTGAAGACGTGCGATGCGTGCGTGGTAGAAGCTAACGGCAGGTTAGTGAGGAGTTGCTCTATACCTGTAGTAGAAGGAATGAAGATCGGCGTTAGATCCACAGAGTCCCTGAGGCTCAGAGCCTTGGATCACTTGCTTCAACATCACCAACTCTATTGCACGGTGTGTGACAACAATCTGGACTGCGAACTCCACGAGGCATTTGTGAAGAGCCGCGTCACGAGGCAGAACTACGTAGACAGAGGTTACGAAGTGGACGATAGCAACCCCTTTTACATCTACGACCCGAATCAATGTATTCTATCGGGGAGGTGCGTTGAAGCATGCCAAGATGTCGTAGTGAACGAGGTAATAAAGATAGACTGGGATAAGAAAAGGGTTGTCTGGAGCGACGGTGCTCCTATTAACTTCTCGTCTTGCGTTTCTTGCGGCACCTGCGTTACGGTCTGCCCTGTGAACGCGCTTATGGAGAAGTCGATGTTAGGAAGGGCGGGATTCCTCACGGGAATGAAGGAAGAAGTGAAGAGGAAGTTGGTGACGTCGCTCAAGGGCGCCGAGTACACGTTCGAACCTATAATGTTCTTCAGCCAAGTCGACGCCAAGCTCAGGAACTCGATAGTTAAGAGAACCAAGACCGTCTGTCCGTTCTGCGGGGTCGGGTGTTCATTCGAGGTGTGGACGAGAGGAAGAGAGATACTGAAGGTGGAACCTAAGCCTGAGTCTCCTGCCAACGGTGTGGCAACGTGTGTTAAGGGTAAGTTCGGACTGTCCTTCGTGAACAGCCGAGACAGGCTAACTAGACCGCTGATCAGGGACGGCGACCACTTCAGGGAGGCCAGCTGGCAGGAAGCAATATCCTTCATAGCTACAAAGCTCTCCCGTATAAAGGAGAAGTACGGACCAGATTCGATAGGCGTGATCGCCTCCTGCACCGGAACTAACGAGGAAGCTTATTTGGCGCAGAGGTTCGCCAGGGACGTGGTTGGGACCCACAACATCGACAACTGCGCTAGGTACTGTCAAGCTCCAGCCACCACTGGACTTTGGAGAACGGTTGGGTACGGTGGGGACTCAGGTTCCATCACGGACGTAGAGGAGGCTGATCTGGTTATCATAGTAGGCTCCAACACCGCCGAGGCCCACCCAGTGTTAGCTGGAAGGATCAAGAGAGCAAAGAAGCTCAGAGGACAGAAGTTAATTGTCGTAGACGTCAGGAGACATGAGATGGCGGAGAGGGCAGACCTCTTCATCACGCCCAAAATAGGAACGGACCTAGTCCTGCTGAACGGTGTCATGAAGTACATTGTGGATCGGGGATGGCAGGACGAGAAGTTCATAAGGGAAAGGACGGTAGGTTACGACGCGTTCGTGGAGAGTTTGAAGCAGTACACTTTGGAGAACGTGGAGGCAGTGACTGGAGTTCCCAAGGAGACTGTGATTAAGGTGGCCACAATGATTCACGAGGCAAAGAGCGTGGTCGCGCTGTGGGCCATGGGAGTGACCCAACACCAGGACGGCAGTGAGACCTCCACTGCCATATCCAACTTGCTCCTACTCACTGGGAACTACGGAAGACCTAACACTGGAGGGTACCCACTGAGGGGACACGCCAACGTGCAGGGGGTGAGCGACTTCGGTGCTCTACCCACCATGATGCCTGGCTACCAACCTACGTCAGATGAAGAGGTGCTGACCAAATTCGAGAAAGCCTGGAACACTAAGCTCCCTCGATCGAAGGGCCTCACTAGCACCGAGATGGTTGACGCAGCTTTGCAAGGGAAGATGAAGGCGATGGTCGTTATGGGAGAGGACAAGCTCAACGCCGACGCGGGTAGAGAGACTGTTAGGAGAGCGCTCTCGAACTTGGAACTGTTGGTGGTGACGGAGCTTTTTATGACGGAGACAGCGAAGCTGGCCACAGTAGTTCTACCGGCCGCTGCGAGTTTGGAGAAGGAAGGGACCTTCGTCAACACTGAGAGAAGGATACAAAGGCTCTACAAAGTCATGGAACCCTTGGGTGAAGCTAGGTCTGAGTTCCAGATATTACTCGACCTCGCCAAAGCCATGGGGAAGGAATTCCCTTACACGAATCCAGAGGACGTGATGGGAGAAGCGGCCCAACTCTGTCCAATATTCGCCGGAGTAGCTTACTCTAGGCTGGAGGGATTCAACAGCCTCCAGTGGCCAGTAAAACCAAGCGGGGAGGACAGTAGGTACTTGTACGCTGACAAGTTCGCCTTTCCAGATGGAAAGGCCAGGTTCTATCGTACTACACACTACGAACCTAGGGTAGAAAACCCAACTTACGACCTAATGTTAGTGAACGGCAGGATGTTAGAGCACTTCCACTGGGCCAACCTCACCGGGAGGGTGAGTGGAATCAAGTACAAGGTGCCAGAGGTCTACTTGGAAGTCTCGCCTCAAGTAGCGGCAGAGAAGGGGCTTAAGGACGGAGACCTGGTGATGGTCAGTTCCTCCAACGGAAGGCTAAAAACTAGGGTGATGGTGACCAATAGGTTAGAGGGAAAGAAGGTGTTCCTTAGCCTTCACGACAGTAAGGAAATGAACGTCAACGAGCTGACAGACCCCATGACAAGGGACCCCACATCCAAGACACCTGCCTACAAGGAGACCCCCGTTTACGTAGAGAAACTTGAGGACTGTGTGTCCTGTGAGCCTCCACTCCCCAAGTGGAACCCGAGGTACGGAAAGAAGACTCCTCAGGTCGGGGTTAACGTGGAACTTAAATGGGGGAGACCAGACTACACGTACAGAGGTGAGTTAAACGAGTGAGGTAGAAGGTGACGCGTTAGAAAGACTCCTTAGATTGGTCGAATTGATGAATCAGAAGGGAGTCCTCTCGTTCCTGGAGGCATTCGTGGAGAGGTGGGATGATGTCTTGGCAGTCGCAGCGGACTGGGTCGCTACGTCCAAGGTCCCCTCAAATGCTCTGCTCCTGTACGAGGGCTTGAACAAGGCTGAGATAGACGGTTCCACTCCCACCCTCAGCCAGATCCTCAGGGAGCTGAACGACCCAGCGGTGAGGAGGGGTCTCATGTTCTTCCTTTCGTTCTTGAAGGCGATAGGGAGTGCAGCGGAGCACAAGGAGGGTAAGAGTCCTCAAACTGGAGGACACTGATCGCTGGGACGATGAGGAGGTAGTTTCAGAGGAGCCGCTCAAGATAGTTGTGAACGGAAAGACGACCTACATGTTGAGCACGCCAGGTGAGGACGAGGAATTAGTAGTGGGGTTTCTTTTCACGTCAGGGACCATCAGTTCGATGGAAGATGTTCATAAAATAGAAAAAGGGAGGGGAGAGGTGAGAGTGGAAGTCAGGGGAACCCCGCCACCTCGGGACTTCGTTAACTCGGCGTGTGGTATGTGTGGCTCGCCAGGGATCTTAGGTTCCATGGTGGTGGAGGACGAGTTCAAGGTGGAGGCCAAGGTCCTCCTCTCCCTCCCGAACAAGATGAAGGAGCGACAAGAACTCTTCAGATCGACTGGAGGACTTCACGCCGCGGCACTTTTCGATAAGAAAGGGAAGCTGCTCTGGATATCAGAGGATGTGGGGAGGCACAATGCCGTCGACAAGTTGATCGGTCACTTTCTCATTCTAGGTGAAATCCCTAAGGGAATACTCCAAGTGAGCGGGAGGGCAGGGTACGAGATAATCCAGAAGGCCGGAGTTGCTGGATTTCCTGTGGTCTCAGCAATTTCGGCACCCTCCAGCATGGCAGTTGAAGTGGCAGAGCTATTGAACATCGCCCTGGTGGGATTCTCTAGAGGAAGTAGACTCAACGTTTACACCCATCCAGAAAGGATTGTATACTAGTATGTACAACAGTTCACTTAAGCTAAAAACACCCCGTTGCCACACATCGTATGTCACTATATGAGTGGGGAGGCAAGGTGTAGGGAGGGTAGGGGAGAAATAAGGGCTAGGGTCATGTTAGCTACGCTTACTTGTCCAATATGTGGACGCAAGTTCGATGAGAGGAGAGAGTTCCTCCTCCACCTGGCCCTCGATGAAGGACTAAACAAATGTCCCGTCTGCGAATCTCCAACACGTGGGTTACTGCTGTTTCACCTTAGGAAAAGGCACGGAATCTCTGTTATTCCCTGAGCTGCAAGTGGTGCTCCGACGGACTTGGAAACGAAGGACGATGCGTGGACAATCATAGGAAGAGAGCTCTTAACGAGTAAACTACTCCCCCTCAAGGACGGGGACTCTTGAGAAGATGTTAAGGATTAACGCTTAATTTTAACCTTACTGGGGGTCGAGGGGCGGAAGACCCCCTCCGTGGGGGGTAGCCCCCTTATGGAAAAGTTTTGTAATGAAGCTCCAACGTCTTCTAGACATCGGCCGTGAGAGCTGGGTCGCACCCTCGGGACTGGGGGAACTCGCGCCCGTGGAGAGGAAACCCTCCGTGATCCCCCTTCCGTACTGTTCACAGGACGGTTCCACTGAACCTCCGCTACGGACGGGGATCTAGGTTCCTCAGAGGTGCGGGACTCACCGCGAGGACGCCCCGTCCGTGAGGGCGGGGTAGTTCACCAACCAGTGATATGTACTAGAGTCTCCTTCGCTAGGTTAACCTCAGGCCCTTTCATCCCTTTCAGCTCGAACTAGGATCTGTTTAGCTAACTCCGTGGGCACCAGAATGTCCCTTCCTTCCTGCATGAGATAAATGAGATCTCCCTCCCTCTTGACCGAGATCGCGCTCTCAGGCCTCAGTCCCAGCTTGTCGGCCCCACGAAGGATCCACTCTTCCTCCTTGAGGATTGCCGAGACGCGATAGGGCCCCGTAACTGCATTTGCAAGGAGTTCTCCATTCATCTTAGCCCTCCCAGAGATGGGATGTCCGTGTGGACA
Source organism: Sulfodiicoccus acidiphilus (assembly GCF_003967175.1). Taxonomy (NCBI): domain Archaea; kingdom Thermoproteati; phylum Thermoproteota; class Thermoprotei; order Sulfolobales; family Sulfolobaceae; genus Sulfodiicoccus; species Sulfodiicoccus acidiphilus. The sequence goes on from NZ_AP018553.1 coordinate 2,178,029, forward strand.
GGTCCTCGGCCTACCGAGGACTTCGTCTATCCTGTCGAGGACATCCTCAGGCCATATGTGTTCCAACCTGTGAGCGAGCTCGTGAGATCTAACCCAGTCCACTCCGAGTACGTCGGTGAGCAGCCTCTCCGAAAGTCTGTGTGCCCTCACTAGCCTCTCTGCTACCCTCCTTCCATCCTCTGTTAATCTCATCCCTCCTTCCCCCCTATCTATCATTCCCATCTGTTCTAACCTAAAGAGCGCCTTACTTATGGTCCCTGGAGAGATGTTGAAAGAGGAGATGAGGTCCACTACCTTGGCCCTTCCCTTACTCTCCTCTAGTTCATATATTTCCTTCAAGTAGTTCTCTAAGGGCTCTGAGAGCTTCAATTTGGTCACTGACTTGAGTTTGGGAGTTAATAGTTTTCATATCTTCATGGTCCATTCAGCTCATCTTTCCTGGCAATCGATTCTGATTAGGCGATTACTTACAGGGTAGCCTAGCGGTTCCGAGGACCTGAAACTCTAAAGGTACCCAGCTTAAACACCTACCGCTCCATGGAAGAGGGAATGAGGACAGTCGCTCAGTGTCCGATCAACATCTTGAGCTAAGGTGCCATCTCTGCTAAGAAGAGTCTCGGGAATTTCGATTTCTGCTAGCCCGCTTCCTCTCTTCTGAATATGGTGTCCAGCTCTGACCTTGACGAAGGCCCACGGTCTCCCCCCTCCTTCTCATCCTTTCGTCACACTACAGCAGCTCCTTTAACGCTCGGTACCTCAGGTGTGACACCCTCTACTACAGTGGACAGTACGTACTCCGCTCTTGATGAGGTCCTTCGCCCTGTCTAATATAGCCACTCCTCCCCCTCTCACTTCTCTCACGTTCTCGGGTCCGAACCAACCATCCACACAGGTCTTGGCGCTCTCATCAGGATTGTTGAATTACCCTCTAAGAAGCCAAGGCGCTTTAAAGCTCACCACCCTCGGTCTCCTTATCGAACCTGAACTCGCTAAGGCTGTGCGGGAGTTGCTGTCTCTACGCTATGCCTGTAGCTATCTAGCCCGTCACCGTTCCAACACCTGCTATGAGTCGGTCGGTGAAACCGTAGATGGACGCCAGTACTATTCCCCTGGCCATAGCTGCGCTCACTAAGCCCGAGAGAATCACCGAAACTGCAGACCAGTACTTTGAGTCCCACCACATCTATACCGGTAGAGAGCAGGCCCTAAAGCATGGTGGGAACCATGGCCCTCCAAGAGACGTTGTACTTTCGGCTCAATAGTGCGTGCTTTCTCGGATCGAACTTACCTACAAGTACGTAGTCGGACCCTGTCATTGTGGCGTAGTAGGAGAGAGCCCAGGACCACAGGTAAACTACCACGCCCTTACGGACGGGGTCTCAGGCAGGAAGATGAAAGAAGGGAATCATGGAGAAAACGACGTCGTTCGGCCTCAACCTAGAATTCCCAGGGTAGCCAGAGAGGAGAGTCAGTATGGACCAACGCGCCAAGACGACTTCCCTGTGCCTATAGGACACTCCCTTAGGTTTCCCTCGTTGCTGCTGAGGTGACGAGCACCGAGGCCTCGTCGTTCTGACTGACGTGTGGGTTGTAGTCCTAGGATCCAGGATCGAGCAGGGAGTTCAGCATCTCGGCAGTGAGCGGGTAGGTGGACTTCCTAGATAAGGGGAGTCTCTGGGCGAGATGTGCGGATTCAGGGTCGTAGAGGAGGATGGAATCTCTAGCATCTTCCACGCTAGAGGCCTACTCCTTCCACGGGCTGCCTGACGTCTACAGGGTGGAGCACTCCACCTGAGATGGGAATTCACCAAGAGAAGTTCTAGGTACTCCAACGTGTTCCAGCCAGCTACCGCGATCCTTTTTGCTTTTAATCCCATTTTATCTAGAGCGTCTGCCGGTTCATCAGTCTCTCCCACGGTTCCCTGTACGTTAAACTCCTCTCCAACTCTAATGTCTTATCCTCATGCCTCCTCACTAGGGTCTGTAGGAACTGACGATCTATTTTGAGGGAGCCCCTTTCATCGAGTGCCATGTTTCTTAGGTACGGTAAGGGTAGTTTAATTCTTAAGTAAAGTCTATGCATTAATTTGCCTTAGCTCTTTGTTAGAGATACTCACTAATATGTCGCGATCGGGGTTCTCACAGTCCGATAATTCCTTGGAGAACGGTTGAGAGGCGAACCCTCTTCCACGTAGACTGATTTTTTGGTTTACGCGTCTTCGTCGATCTTAGACGGCCTCACACGCGGACGTGGGTTTCCGCCCAGGAGGGAAGGCGCGTCCCTCGCCGTCGGTCTCCGAGAAGTCCCACCACCCGATCTGTCAGGACGACCGCCCGGCCGAGGGCTCGATCGCGAATCAAGGTGAATCGAAATGGGGGGATAAACGGTTTGAGAGTGTTGTCTCTAGAAATTTTTAGATGGATATATGAACCCCGTGAGAAGAGACCATTTTTAACGTTAGTTTGACTAGAAACAAATTCTCCAAGTAGAGTTTGGAAGTATAGTCGCCTCAATACGAGACTCATAGAAACAGTCTACCCTTTTCCTCAGGAACCTCCTGACTGTGATCTTAATTAAGAAATTTTTAAAACTATACAATAGAGAATTTTAAAGACTTATGTATGCCCAGGAGAAGCTGGAAGGGAATTGTAGATTTCACTGTCGCAGTACACCTTTAGGGATTACTAAGGTAGGAATTACTAGGCACATAACCCGAGGGAATCTCAAGTGAATTTATTAATAGACCAAGGGAGGTATTCTATCAAAATGCCGTCCATTGAGTTATGGGGATGGGTTGAAACTGGGTAGAGCCGGGTGGTTGCCACTCAAGGTCCAACAGGACGTTATTTCCTTGATTGGAGAATGTGAAGACTATAGTAAAGTTGGCGGGTGAAGTTAGATCGTAGCTAAAGTAGTACTGAGAGGAACTGGACGAACCAGCAACCACGAGTTTTCCATCTACATAGACCTTAACGTACTCTGGATCGTATTTGAGGGAATTAATGTTAGGCCCTCCGTTTATGTTATATGGATAGTCCAGCTTCAAACCCACGTAAAATTCGGTTTGGCCCGAGGCAAGCGGACTTAGGTAGCCAGAGTAGCTAACTGTTATATTTTTACCACTGTAGCCAGAGATTACAACTGGAACCGTGCCACCCCACATTATCGGTATAGGTGACTGGAAATTCGTGGGTGAACCTGCCCCTGATCCCCAGTACAGGTCGTATATAGCTGGATCCATCATGTTTGGTATAGCGGGCTGGAGGACGTTTGTTTGCCCTGGAGGTGGCACTGGTCCTCCGGTAGCTCCTGGAGGAACGGGGGTTGGACCAGGAGGCGTGAGTTGGTTAGTCGTAAATAGCATGGAGGAATTGTAATAGAGGTTATTCTCGGTCCACATGATGACCAGTTGTCCTACGTCTGGGAGGTAGCCTTGATACAGTTGATTAACGAGTTGTGAGGTTAGGGGTTGAGAGTAGAGTAAGGTCATCGCGATCCATCCATTGAACGAATACTGACTAGCTCCAGCTCCGTTAGAACTTCCCTCCAATCCGGTGATGTTTGTTTGAAAGTTTGAAGAGGCCGACACGCTTCCTATATCTAGATAGGATTTCCAACTAGCCAAGGGTAAATTGATGTTAGTGAATCCTCCGCTTACCAACGAACCGTTGAGGTAAAGGCCTGCGAAGCCCGTGGAAGGGTTGTAGACGCCAGCCAGAAAGTTTATAGACGATGGTACCTGGTTTGGGCTCACCACAGTCAACCAGCTTCCATTACTTAGTTGAACAGTGAAGGCGAAAGTGTAATCGTTGGGATTGTTTTGAGGAGGGGGATTGTTTTGAGGAGGGGGAGGTGGATTTCCCTTCATTGGGCCCTGGACTAGTTGAAGGCTTCCACTTCCTGCGATCAGGGCAGCGTCTCCGATCCACGCTATATAACCTCCTTGTGGGGCATACTTCGACAGGTATATGTTCTGATAGATTTCTACTAACCCCAACGTGTTCAACGTGACTGGATATATACTACCTCCTTGGTTTGTCGGATAGGCGTAAGTGGATATAGTTAATCCTTCGTGTCCAGCTGGAGGTACGACCTCAGTTAAAGTACCTGCCCAATCGTTATCGGACAGGTACCCGGTCAAGAAGGTGGAGAAAGGAGGAAATCCGACTGGAACGTTAGGAGGTGTTATACTTCCACCTCCAGAATTCCCACTGCTAGCTCCGGAGGACCCACCGTTTCCACTACCTCCAGAATTCCCACTGCTAGCTCCGGAGGACGAACTTACAGCTATTGTTATGGGAGATCCGTTAGCCAGGAATTACAAGCTCTCCAGACAAAGGATAGTAGTAGTACTTCACAGCGTAGTAGGTAGTCCCCACTTTCGATAGGACCCAAACTACTAGTGAGTAGGTGTGTGGATTGACGTTTAGCTCCGACATTTCTGTGTAGTTCAAGGTAAGAGTCACAGTAGTGTGCGGCTTAATGAGATAGGCTTTCTCAGGAATCGTATTTAGGATTTGACCTGACAACCCATAGACGCGACTCACCAACACAGGAGATAGACCCAAAGCGATCCGTTCAGTTGAGTTGAGTCCTAGTTGAGCCAGATTAAGCGTCTTACCCAAATTCATTCCAGGGGACTGCAACTGATCGTCTGGAATTAGTTGGAAAACAGCATATTCGTTGGAGGGTAAGTTGAACGTGACGGTAACGTAGAAGGACTGAGTCTGCTCAGAAAGGACCGCTGGACTAGCTACTAAGTTGACGTAGTAAGACTCGGCCTGCGCCATCTGCAACGCCGACGTATTTACCGACGTTACACTTAAGATGCTTCCCGAGAGAGCCACGGCTGAAATAGCCATGGTTGCTGTTACAATTATAATTATTAATGTGCTTATAGAGTTCATCTAGCTCACCTGGATTAAACTGGAAGAGTTGGATTCCGCGTACGTACCTATCAGGTAATAGTTGGCTCCAACTTCTGCCACGACCCAGAATACAACATAGTCCCCCGGGGTAGAGAAATGAAATGTAATAGGAACGCCTTTAGATTGAGGAGAACTGGGCGAGTCCACATACGCCTTCACATCTTCGGAGTTCAATTGACGCCCAGACACACTATATATAGAAGACAGAAGTTTATAAGCAGATTGTTCATTAACGATATTCTCCCCTTGAACGTAGACTGAGGAGGGAGGGAGAGAGGAGGAGGGAGAGAGGAACAGAAGGACATAGGGTGAAACGTTTGTGACGCCAGCCACGAGGTAAACTTGAGATGGGTACTGCTGAGAGTAGAAATACGGGAGGACTGTGACGTTATAACCAGTCGACGAAGTGCCAACTATGGGCCCTGCGAGTAGCTCTAATTCGGCCGTGAGCTGATCTGCTTCGTGTTGCTCCTGGACTAAGGATTCTTGATATCCCACTACTGCAGAAGTGAGGCCGAACGCCATCACACCTATTACTACTACCGCCACAAGTAGAATTATAGCCGTTATGGGTGCATCCACTGGGATCACTAAGTGATTGTAGTTGTATTTGCCACAACGTAGGTATAGTATGTCGTATAACCGCTATAATCGACTTGGAAATAAATCGCCAGGAACACTGTGGCATTTGTATTGGTCTTTACTCCACTTGTTGTTAGTGTAAAGATTTGCGTAATAGTGATATTAGTCGCACTAGAGGAGCCTGCTGAGACTGATAAACCCAATGGGGACTCGTTTATATCAGAAAGGAGAGTCCCGTGGGTATTGCCAGTAGATTCGTATAAGGCTAGGAACAGGACGTAGTCGTAGTTAGGAATTTCTATGCTTTGGTTGGAAAAGTCCACCACCTTGAGGTTCTTTAGGTTCACCGTGACATTCAACTGTGACCTAGAAACTTCGCTTACGGAGACCTGCGGAGTTGCCTTTATCGCGAACGCCAAGAGAGGAACACTGGATCTGACTACGTAGGAAGACTCGCTTAACTGTGCCAGTTGCGTGACTTCGCCTGACAGGAACGTATCTGGGTTGACAATGAACTCGTTACCTCTGGAGGTGGTGAAGAGCACCGGACCTCCTCCTTGACCCAAGTCGAGAACTATCACGGGGGTTCCTGCTGAGAGCTGAACGCCGTAGACGTTTCCCCCCGCTAGTTGAGACTGGTAAATCTTACCGTCCACGTAAATCACTGGGCCACCGCTCACCGAGTTTCCCACGTTAACAGGAGAGGGCTTTGCCTGTTGTCCGGTGTCGACCCAGAGCAGGTTAGTCACGTTAAGAGCGGGGTCGAGGTAGTAGTTGCCGGGAGACGTGAAAGCTAATACCAGGTAGTTATTCCCACCAGTCTGATTCAGATAGACCAGCATCTGGTCCTTCACCTCGTCTTGTTCCAACTGTTTCGCCAAAGTGAGCCCCTGGGCCGACTGTTGAGCCTGTTCCTGAACCGAGGGCGTCGACAGTAGAAGGTAAGAGAAAGGAATAAGCACCCCGAGCATTACTATGAGCAGAATGAGAAATCCCACTACCTCAGACAAAGCGGCCTTAGATCTTCTCTTCATAACTAGTTTTGGCTGGCCTGAACATAGCTTTAAACTTTCGCCACAATTTATCTCGTTAATTCCCCCTCCTACGGAAGGCGGGTGAGACGGACGGAGCTCGTGCTATTGGTACTAGCGGCCTCAGTGACTTTGCTTATCACCAGGAGGGTGAGGTACGACGTTGTCGGCCTAATCACTATGCTTTCCTTGATTCTCCTTGGACTGGTAAATCCGGAAAGGGCCTTGGAGAACTTCGGTTCCACCTCGGTGCTACTGTTGGTGGCCCTTATGATAGTGAGCGGCTTCCTGAGCGAGTCAGGCCTGCTCGAGGTGTTAGGCGAGTTCGTCACCTCGCGCGTGAGGAGCGAAAAGGTGGCCGTAGGTTTGATACTTGTGGCCACCGCCTTCATCTCTGGGTTCGTGAGTGACGTGGCCCTTACGCTGAGTTTCCTTCCATTAGTAGTTTACATATCGTCTAAGCTCGGAAGGGCTAGGTCCAAGTACCTCATCCCGCTTTCCTACTCCGCCATCCTGGGGGTAGGTACACGATGATAGGAACCTCTCCTAACGTCGTGCTGGACCAGTTCTGGATAGAGAAGTTCCACTCCGGTCTACCACTCTTTCAGTTCGCCCCGATAGGCCTGGCGGAGATGCTCGCCGGTCTGACAGTCGTAGTACTGGTCGTGGTGAGGCTGATGCCTTCGCTGTCTTCCACCTCCTTGGAGGAGGTTAAGGTAGGGGAATACTTGGTGGAGGTTGGTGTAGACCGAGAAAGCGACTTAGTGGGGAAGAGCCTATCGCAATTGGAGAGGGAACTGGGAGTGAAGGTGGACCACGTGGTCGGGGTGCCCAGGCTCTTCAGGAGCTACGTCTCCTCTGGCGACGTGTTGGTGTTGAGAGTACCCCCAGAGAAGCTACCAATCATCACTTCCCTCAAGGGGGTGAGACTCTCGCCGTCGGTGGAGGTGCCTCAGGGAGTTCCCACTTTCGAGGTCCTTGTTCCTAATGGTTCTAGACTTGTCGGAAGGACGGTGGGTGAGCTCAAGCTAGCTGACACGTACAGGGTTTACGTACTGGGCACTTCAGTGAGAGGCACGGTATACAGGCTCTCCAGCTCGTCCATACAGCCTGGAACAGTCCTACTAGTGGCAGGGAAGGAGGAGGATGTGGCACGGCTAGCCAACGACACTTCCTTGGTCCCCTGACCAAGAGGGCGCCGAAGGTCTTCGATCGGAGGTCCGCCATGTCCGCCTTAATTGCCCTGGTTGCTGGAGTGACAATGAGTCTGGTTGGGTTAAACGTGGCCGTAGCCTTCCTGATCCCAGCGGCCGCGCTAATGATCCTAACTCCGAAAAGGAGGAGGGTCTACGAGTACGTGGACTGGCCGGTGATCTTCTTCGTAGGGTCGTACCTCTCCTTAGGTGACGCGGTAACGTCGTTAGCACCTCAACTGGCGGGGTTCACAGGGGGCTCACTCCTGATCCTCTTTCTTATGGGGCTCGCCCTGGCCAACGTCGTTAACAACGTCGCCGCCGCCGTTATCCTGGGACCAGTGGCCCTCACTTTCCAGGACCCACTCCTGGCCACTACGGTGCTGGCTATGGCGTGCTCCTCGACGTTCCTCCTCCCGTTCTCACACCAGGCAAACATAACAGTTTACAACGCTGCAGGCTACAGAGTAAGGGACTACCTCCTAGGAGGAGCAGTCCTCGTGGTCACGGTCACTGTTCTCACCTTCACTTACGTTGCCCTAGTTCACGGCTCTCTTATCTAGGTCGGAACTCCTAGAGCCCCATAGAGGCCTTCTTCGCAATAAGAAATGTTGAAGGGCTTTGTGAACATCAGCTGACCTCTTCAATGAGACCTTTAGAGTCAAGCTTTCTTGGCTCTGATGTACCTCACCTTTCCACCTTCCCTTACCTCCTGGACGTACCCCAGCTTCACAAGCTTCCTGACCCTCCGGTAGGCAGTAGTCCGAGGCATTCCAGTGGCATCCATTATCTTGGATAAGGTGTCCGCACCCATCTCAACAGCGTCTAAGACTGAGACATCTCGTGGATCCAAGTCCTCGTAGGGAGCGTTCTGCACTGGGGCCTTGCCGAAGAGTAGATAGGCCAAATAACCAGTAGCACCGAGACTGGCAGCTAGGGCCGGGACCAAGAAGAGCTCGAGGTTTAGGGGCGCTTCAGGCACCTGGTACAACACCTGCACATAGGAGCCGTAGAACTTGAGGAAGATACCACTTGAGTTGGCCGAGAAGCCCCTCAGGTCGCCGCTCACGTACTCTACGTTAGCACCTGGAGGGAGGATAAGTGTGATGTTGGCCTGAAAGGGTTCATTCAAGGTGAAGTTCGATGGCGGGAAAGGACCCCTATAGGTCAGGAAGTGAATTCCTGGGGCCTCGAAGGTTACTGTGTAGTTCCTAAACACAAAAGTGGAGTTGGAAGTAATGGCTGTGGAGTTAGAAAAGGGTAGGTAGACTAGGGAGGAGTTGGTGACCAAGTTGAACTGTCCAGAGTAGCTCACGTAAACTGAGCTTGCGAAAGTCACAGAAGCAAAGAGGAACAGCGGTATCAACGCGACCTCGAGCCTCATCCGCGTGCAACTAGCTGTCTGGTTTAAAACCTGAGTTCCTGCTAGTTTGTGGGGTTCCTCAACCTCTTGCTCCTACCACAGCTCACGAGGGACTGAGACTAAACTTACGCAGGAATTTGTGTTCAAGCCGTGAGGACGAGGACCTAAATTTAACTTAACGGGGGTTGAGGGGACGGAAGTCCCCTTCCGTGGGGACGGACAGCCCCCTTATGTAAACCTCTTTACGGTCATCAAAATACTATTTCTACGACCTCTACTGTGAGAGCTGGGTCGCACCCTCTGGACTGGGGGAACTCACGCCCGTGGAGAGGAAACCCTCCGTGATCCCCCTTCCGTACTGTTCACAGGACGGTCCCCCGGAACCTCCGCTACGTAAGGAGATCGAGGTCCCTCCGAGGTGCGGGACTCACCGCGAGGACGCCCCGTCCGTTAGGGCAGGGTAGTTCACGAATAACAAAGATGGAAGTCTTAGTTCTACTCTCAATTGTCTCACAGTGCAATCACATATCATTGAACCTGAAACGGTACCTACGATGGGAGTCGTCCATATCCTGGCGACCTCTAACTCCCTTATTTAGTGCAGTGAGTTCATTTATCGAGGTTCTCATAGAATACCTCGCTAACACCTGACTTCCTCCCCGCCCTGGAAGGGACGAGGGTTCCCTCCCAGAGGGCTCGTCGTTCCCACCATCGGTTCGGGTTTACATCCCTCGTTTGGTGGGCAGTGGAGTGGATCGGGGGGAACCCACTCGAAGGTGGGACTTTCTTCCGTGAAGTCCGGTCCCTCAAGGGAGATATTGGCTGCTCCTCCCTCATTTTCGTTAAGTCCTCGATCGAGCTGGGGAGAGGAGCGTCGTTAGGGTCACAATGTATCCCCACAAAGAAGTGCTTGAATATGAGGGGGCTACACCCCAGTGAAAGGTGAGGCTTTCCACCCCCTCAACCCCTTCTCTGTGCAATTGACAAGGTTTCCCAAGGACGTTCGAACCGTTACAAGGAAATCAGTCCCAAAAACCTAGGCCCTCCGTTCCCACTTATCCTCACAGCTATGAAATCTAGTGGGCTATAACAGCCCTCTCAGTCTCCTTGATCTCCTTGCTAGCCCTAGAAGAAAAGGTGTAGTTCTTGGTCCATATGTTCACTATCAACACCATAAACATAGACACTAACCCAACTACGAATATGTAGTTGAAAGCTGTGGGGGAAGGGAAGAAAGAGACTCCCACCACCTTACCTCCCAACATCAGAACGTAGGGATCTTGGTATGAATCCATTAGGACGGTGGCGACCACGGGGCCCGCTGAACTACCCAGTGTCCTTATGAGCGTGTTCATGCCCAAACCAGTGGTCATAACGTCTGGAGGTAGGGACGTGGCCACCATGTTTACCAGGGGCACTATCACGAAAATCAACCCAAGTGCGGACATTATGGAGTCCAACACTATGTCAAGGGAAGTTGCCCTGTTAACTATGAAAAGGAAAAATCCCAGCATGCCGAAGAGCGTTCCGGCCGTGAGTACTGGTTTGGGACCCACGTTGGACACCATCCTTCCCACCAAGGGTCCCATAACTATCATGGTCAGGGAAACAGGGGCCATGAGGAGTCCACTGGAAACGATATCTAACCCCAGGCCATAAGGGGGAGGGAGTTGCTCGTAATATGTGAGCCCCAAAAACATTAGGAACATCGAAACTCCAGATATGAGACCTGCCACGTTAGCAACCATGACGTTCCTTACCTTCAGGAGGTCAAGCCTCATAAGGGGCTCCTTCGCCCTCTTCTCGTAGGGCAGGAATATCCCAAAGGTAACTAAGGAGAGCGTCAGTAGGGCAAGCTGACTGGGAACTGCCCACCCCACCGATGGACCGTCGCTCAAGTATACCAGCAGCGATGCCATGCTGGCCATGAGGAGTGACGCTCCAACGTAATCTACGCTCTCCTTCGTCCTCGTCCCACTTTCCTTCAACATCTTTGCCGACACTAGGAATAGAGCGAGGGAAAGGAGGAAGGCAGTGTGGAAGGCCCATTGCCAACCTAGGTCCTGGACAACGTAGGCCCCCACTAGAAGTCCAAGAGCGGGGCCTATTCCGATAGCGCCGCTCAATATTCCCTGAGCCGTGGCTATCTCTTCCCTAGGGAAGACGTCAGTTACTATGGAAATCGCGATCGGGAACATAGCGTAGCCAAGTCCCTGAATGGCCCTAGCCCCTATGAGGAAATATATGGTGGGGGAGAGGCCTGCTAATCCGACCGCAAGAATGTAGAAGCCCACCGACACGAGGTACATCCTCTTCTTCCCGAAGCGGTCCCCCATTTTCCCGAAGAGGGGCGATACCACGGCGCCCACGATGAGATAAGCTGATGTTATCCACGCGGCCGTAGTGGCTGTAGTATTGAAGTCGCTCTCTATCTTCGGGAGGGCCGGAACGACCATGGTCTCCACGTAATTTATTATTATTAACATTCCGGCAAGTACGGCCAAGGTAGTAGTCGCGTGAGGGCTCTTGGAGGACATGAATCCAAGCTGAACCGCTCCGTCTTATAACTATTTCGATATATCTTTTTAATGTTAGACTAGACCTGTCCCCTACTCATCAGGACGATGAATCACTTGTTTTTAAGGGAAACAAGGAAGCGAAGATCATGAGTTCGATTAACGAATCGGAAATTAGAATTCAGGGCGAAAGTGGAGAGGTAAAGGTGTACCAAGCTTCGCCGAGCTCTCCAAAGGCGGGGGTGATCGTCGTTCACGAAATTTGGGGCCTCGAGGACCACATAAGGGATGTGGCGAGGCGCTTCGCCAAGGAGGGCTACTTAGCCGTGGCCCCCAACCTCTACTCCAAGGAGGGTGAACTGCTCAACCCTAAGAACATAGAGTCGGCCATGAGCCTAGTATGGTCAGTGCCTCCAGAGAGGAGGAGGGACCCTAACATGGTGCAAGAGATCCTGGGAAAGGCAAACGAAACCCAGAGAAAGGTGGTGGAGACGTTGGTAGTGAACAGGTCGTCCTTAGAGGAAAGGATGGTAAAGGACTTGGCTAGGATCTACGACCACCTCCACAGGGAGGTCAAAAAGGTGGGGAGCGTGGGCTTCTGTATGGGAGGAGGACTCGTCTTTCAGTTAGCGACAGAGGTTCCGATAGATGCGACGGCAGTCTTCTACGGTGCCAACCCACGTCCAGTGGAAAAGGTTGAAAACATCAAGGGAAAGGTGATGGGGCTCTACGCTGGAGAGGACCTCTACATAAACTCCGGACTGCCAGAGCTCATGTCGGCGGTGGTGAAGTACAAGAAAGACTTCGAGCTCAAGCTCTATCCAGGGGCTGTGCACGCTTTCTTCAACGACACCCGACCAACTTATAACGAGGCTGCAGCTAGGGACGCCTGGGAGAGGACGTTGAGGCTGTTCAGAGGTGCTCTGGCTTGACAGAGACTGTCCTGGACTGCTTCGTGACGTGGGCCACCACGTTAGAGAAACTGAAGAAAGAGGGAAAGTTGAAGGACGTCGAGGAAGTCCTAGGATCTACTGCCGAGGGCCTCCCTCAGTCTCGCGACGAGAAGGGAAGTAAGTGAGGCCCTATTATTTTCCGTAACCACAATTCTCTCGTACTTAACGTCGAGCTGGACATTTCTGTGCACCGCACCTATCACAGGCATAGTGGAGGAGAGGGCCTCGACTATGGCCTCCCTGAGTTTGGGCACCTTCAGCTCCATCGGTCCGACCTCGTCTAGAACTAGAACGTCGGCTTCTCTCAGGGCTCTCCTCACAGCGAAGAGGCCGAGTTCCCCAGCATCCTGGAACAGGGAGTACCTTCCGACGGAGTTTCCCCCCTCTCTGGCTAACCACACGCTCTCGCCTGTTAGAACGTCCACAATTCTGAACCCCACTCTCCTTCCCTTCTCCCTGACTTCAGGGGTTAGGAAACCTCCGAACTTGGCCTCTCCCCTCATTGTCTGAACTACGTTCAAGATCACCGTGGTCTTTCCTACACCAGGCCTACCAGTTAGCAACGTCTTCAACTTCAAGTACCCACCAGGAGCTGGCCGCTGTCTATCACCAACGTCTCCCCAGTAATAGTGGGTATCTTAATCAAAGCCATCACGGCCTCGGCTACCTCTTCCGGCGTCACAACCCTTCCAAGGAGCGTATACTTCCTAGCGAACGTCTCTTCGTCTACACCAAGCAAAGTGATTAGGCTATCCCCCATCTTCGTCTTCACTACGCCGGGTGCGACCGCGTTCACCCTGATGCTTGGTGCCAGTTCCCTCGCCATGGCCTTGGTGAGGGCTATGAGTCCCTCCTTGGCAATGCTATACACCGATAGTCCCCTGAAGGGTATCATGCCAGCTATTGAGGAAACGTTGATCACCACTCCTTCCTTCATTACCTTCGCAGCCTCTTGAGAACAGTAAATTGCGGAGTTCAGGCTAGTCCTCAGTACCTTGTCTATCAACTGGTCGTCGAGCTGAAGGAACTCCCTATATATGCCTAGGCCTGCGTTATTCACTAGGACATCGATGGTGCCGAAAGTCGCGACTGTCCTCTCCACAACCGACTTACATCCTTCCCTTGTCCCGACGTCGGCTAGGATCGATAATGCCTCGGCTCCCACTTCTCGAAGCGCCCTCTCTGTCTCCTCCACTTCCTTAACGCCCTTCTTGGCGTTGACCACCACCTTGGATCCCTCACGGCCCAAGGCCAAGGCTATCGCCCTCCCTATTCCCCTGCCAGAGCCCGTGACCACGGAGACTTTCCCTCGGACGGTGAAAAGAGTCACGAGATGAACTACTTGCGGGGACTTTTAAGAGGCCATCAGGGAATTAACGTCCTTCACCGACGAGTAGAGCCAGTACGCAAGGAAGAGGCCTGCGGTAATTACGGACAAAAGGACGTAAATGGCCAAGCTCCTCTCGGGGATTTCGGCTGCAGAACCCTTGAACTCCACCGAGCTCAAGTAGAGTTCTCTAGCGGAGGAGCTGACGTGATAGAGGACGTAGATGAGGAGGGCGAGGAAACCCAAAGACACAATTGTTCCGTACTGGTCTCCTAGCTCTATTGAGTATAGGGAGAGAAGTTGACTTGACAGGCCCAGGCCCACAAGAACCACTGACATCTCAAGCGGATCCCTAAGGGAAATCGAGTCTAGCTTGGCCTTAGCGGCCTCCGCGGCCAGTGGATCCTCCTTCTTCAATGAAGAAAGGAGGAGCGACTTCACCGAGCCTAGCGAACTGAGACAGTAATAGGTGGAGAATCCCACAACGCCGAGGACCGAGGTCTCAATCGCGAACGAGGTAAAGAGGACTGGGAGGAGTTCAGGCAAAAGCTGGGCTTGGACCTCGCTGGCAAGTGTGGCTGGATTAGTGGAGGAAATGGCCAGCGACTGAATAAGAGAGAGCTCCACTCGAACAGTAAACACTACGACGTAGATTTGGACAGCCACCAGGGCGAGCCAAGCTGAGGCTGGAACTACTGGACTCAGCTTCTTCACATGGGTTAATTTCTCTGTTCAATGTATTAAAGGCAGTGTCCTCAAGCGGTAGGAGACTAGTGGAGGTGTGGGACAGTGCTTACCGAGCCCTGAGGGGTGGAAGATGGAGTGAGCTGAAAGAGCTCTCGATGAAGGGGGAGGAACTATTTCCCTACCTCAGGTGGAGGTTTACCATGTGGAGGGCCGTGGCCCATCTCGAAATGGGAGAGGAGACTGAGGCGGCGCTAGCGCTCTGGGAAGGGGCGAAGAAAGGACTTTGGTGGAACCCAGAAGACCTAGCTAGAATTAAGGGGAGGATGAGCGACGGAAAGTTAAGGGCCCTTATGGAAAGGTTGGAGTCTACAAGTAGGAACTTCCTACTCAAGAGAGTCCCTCCCGTGGCAGTACTGAGGAGGGCCGGTTCGAGCGTCTGGTTAATGGTGCTACACGGGAGGGACGGCGGAATAGACGAGGAGTACCCCAGGTGGGAAGCGGCGCCAGCCAACTTGGCCTTCGTTCAGTCCTCCCAACCATTCTCTTACGGAAGCTACTGCTGGGACGTGCTCCAAGAGGCAACAGCGGAAGTGTTGTGGTGGTGGAGGGCGCTTAAGGGACTCGGTCAGGTTGTTGTGGCAGGCTTCTCGCAGGGAGCCAGACTTGGACTTTCGCTGGCCTTGAAAGGGGAAATGGATACTGAAGCTTTCATAGCGGTGTCTCCAGCCGACAACGATCCGATTGCACCTAAGAGAAGGATGAGGGTCATAATAATGGTTGGAAGGAACGACAAGAGAAGGCCCCGAGCTGAAGAACAGTGCAGCATCATAAACGAACAAAGAGGGACCTGTTGGCTAGTTCTGTTCGAGGGAGGACACCACTATCCTTCTGACTTCGAGGAGCTTCTGAGGATTGCACTGGACAGAGTACTAGAGTGAAGTGGGTAGAGTTTCACAGTGTATGCCCTAGCTCTCTGCTCGGAGAAAATGAGTTCCACGATTGATCGTGGAGTCAAGGGTCCCTATTATTGGACATGTTCTAATTCTGACGAAAGGTTCAGGTCAAGAAGTAGTTTACAGATAGGCGGCACTTGGGAAGACTTGAATGTCATGTATAAGTAGTATTCCACAAGTACGATAGAGCTCCTCGAAAATTATTAAAGCCTAAACGTGTTGTAGGTAGCTTACGTAGGGTCTATGGAAACCGCGACTGAGGAGTCACATCGAGACGCGCCGAGTCCGCTCAGGAGGGAACTGGATTTCAAGGACATTTTCTTCCTATCCCTAGGCGGACAGGCGCCATTCCTGAGCATGTTAACGTACGTCACGGCCGTGTTCACGTTTAGCGGGAGTTTCTCCCCCATAGTTATGGTTGTTGCGACCGGGATAGTGTTCGTTAACGGAGTAGTTGTCTACAAACTCTCCACGAAGTATTCTTCGGCAGG
Organism: Sulfodiicoccus acidiphilus; assembly: GCF_003967175.1. Classification (NCBI taxonomy): domain Archaea; kingdom Thermoproteati; phylum Thermoproteota; class Thermoprotei; order Sulfolobales; family Sulfolobaceae; genus Sulfodiicoccus; species Sulfodiicoccus acidiphilus. The sequence continues at coordinate 2,194,054 of NZ_AP018553.1, forward strand.
AGGGTACTACACCTACGCAGTCCACTCGCTCTCCAAGACCCTAGGACTGGAGACGGGATGGATATACCTCTTTTATTCCGTTCTCTATGGTGCAGCCTACGTCGCTGGGTCTGCCTTCATAGTAAACTTCGTTCTGGGGGTACCTACATGGATCGCCATATCGATTCCCCTGATCCCCTCAACGATCTTCCTAGTAATGGGGGTGAAACCGTCTACGAGGTACGCAATAGTGGCAGCAGCCATGGAACTAGCCGTTTTGGTAGGAATAGCTATATTTGCCCTCAAATTGGCAAATTTCGCCTTCTACGTTCCAGACCATCCTCCCACTTCTCCCATGCTGTGGCTGGCCATCTTATTCGGAACTGGAGTTCCCACTGGTTACGGCTCAATAACCCCGGTCTCTGGGGAGGTTAAGAACGCAAAGAGGACCGTGGGCAAGGCGGCCTTGGCTGTAATACTGACGGGTGGGCTACTTATGTCCCTAGACGCATACGGGATAGCGGACGTGGCAATGAGGACGGGCTCACTCTCGTCCATATTGGCCTCCAAGATCCCCATTTTCGAGGTATTGGGGAGGGTCTTGGGGCCTTTAACCATACCACTCCTCCTCTTCGTCGCAATAAACGACGGAGTACTGGCAACTCTGGCCTTCATGACAGCGTCATCAAGGACCATGTTCGCAATGGGTTGGGATAGAACTCTCCCGTCCTTCCTGGGAAAGGTTAATGGAAACAAGCCGCTTAACGCGATCTTAGTGACAATAATGGTGTTCGCCGCCGTAGTAGTGCCCTCCGCCTTTCTACTCGGACCGTACGGAGCTTTCTTAGCTCTAGGTGCAGCGGCGGGTCTAGGAGGTCTCACCGTACACCTCTCCGCTAACTTCAGCCTACTGAGAATAAGTACGAAGAGGATTGAGAAGAGAAAAGTAGAAATGGCGGTAGCGTTGGCAGCGGTCGCGGTGACGGCAGTAACTCTGGGTTTCTCGCTGACGTCAACAGAGAGGGTGCTAGCTGACACCTTCCTCGGGTGGGTGATAGGAGGCTTCCTTTATGGAGAAACTCTAAGGATGAGGAGGAAAGAGGAGATAAAAGGGGAAGGAGGGGAAATCAGGCGTACCAACGTCTCCCGCAATAAGAATTTAGGATCAAAGCAACGTTTATAATTATTAATTGAGACGCACCTTTCATGCTTGAACAGTTGGCCCTAGCCGCATCGATGGCTGCCTTTTCGTGCTACCTGATATGGGAGGTCAAGAGGGGTTACAGGCTAGATGTGGCCCTGTACTTGGCGGGCATGATGATTGCAATGAATTTAGGAGCCTACCTATACCTATTGAACCCACAGTGGGTCACATACGTCCTGTTGGGTAACTCGGCCTATATGTTCTTCGGCCTAGCGCCAATAATTTACGGAAGGAGGATAAAGTACTCAAAGGCCTCGGTAGCAACCTTCGTAGTACTCATGAACGCGGCGGAGCTCTCCATGGGTGCCCTGTTCTTCACTTGGACCACTGGTCAGCCATCCACTTTACTCAATGCAGTTGAAAACTATTGGTACATAGGTTCAATGGCAGTGGAGATGGCCTTCTCACTAACTCTCGTAGAAAGCACCCAATTGAGGAGATACTTACTCTTCCTGCTGCCTATATCTGTCGTCTCCCCCGTGGCCTTCGTTCGGAGTCGAGAGTTCGTAGAACTTACGATCTGGTCCTCAACGGTCTTAATGCTCCTAGCTACGGTGGTGGTCTACGAGACGCTCTACAAGGAAAGACTAAGGGCCACACAGGACACTATGACAACGCTTGAGGTCATGACGATCTTCACGGCAATGATGGTGGGCGAGTTCTACTACTACCTAACTAGTTCGTGGATAATCTACGACGCCTCTATGATGACTTCCATGGTTTGGTTTGTCTACAGATCTATTGTGGGGCCTAACGGGAAGAGGACTAACTACACGAGGGACGGGAGGTGGACCTTCACCTTCATTCTTCTCACGTTTGTCATGGAGTGGTTTATGGGAGGGGTACTCGACTTTGCCAGCGGGGTCCTACAGCCGGGGTTAGCCGGTTTCACCAACTCCCTAGCGCTGGGGTGGGTCCCAAGCCTCTGGGGAGTTCCCCTAGACTTCCTATCCCTTGTCTCCACGGTTACTGGCTCGCAGTGGTTCCTGATAATGATGGGAACGGAGATGGGTCTCCTCGCCGCCTTCAGGCTGAAGGAACTGAAAAGGTTGGAGAACAAGGTCCGCGTCTCCCTAATGATCGCTGCCTACGCGATCTACACAATTTTCCTACCTTACTTCTCTCCAATATCTTCGAGACTAGCATTCATTCCCTACATGTGGAGCATGGGGTTGGGAACCTTAGGACCAGTGACCAAGGACTACCTATTCGGCATAGTGGGGACATACGCGGTCTCCGCTCTGCTGTCCTTTCTGTTCGGATCCAGGCAGATATGTTCTGTCACCTGCACAGCGCCGCTGATGTATCAGGGGACGTTCTACGAGTCCCTCAAGACCTTCAATAGAACCTCTAGGCTAGGGAAGAAGACCCTAGGATCTAGGCTTAGACCGTGGTTCAAGTGGGTGGCCTCAGTTGTTTGGGTGACCCTCCTAGTTGCGGCCCTCATGTCCTTTCTCAACCAGGCTGGGGTAATAGACTTCACTGTGGCTGGGACTGACATCACAGTCTTCCTCTATTCCTTCTACTTCAATTTCCTGTGGTACGTTGTGTTCGTGTCCATACCTTTCTTCGGTACCTACGCTTGCGCCACACAGGGGTGGTGTTCGTGGGGGACCTTCAACCAGTTAGTTGGAAGAGTGGGACTCTTCAGGCTAAGAGTGAGGGATCCACAGCAATGTATCACCTGCGAATCCAAAGCCTGCGCCAAAGCGTGCCCAGTGGGAAACACCGACATGGCAGGACACTTCATAAGGGAGGGACGGTTCAGATCGATGAGGTGTGTAGGAGTGGGTGACTGCGTTGAGGCCTGTCCTTACGACAACATCTTATTCTACGATGCAAGACACTGGATTAAGGAAAAGATAAGTCGGTGGTTCAGATGAAGGTGGTTCTACTAGGAGTGGACGGGTATAGTTACGGTGAGTTCCAGAGATGCAAGCCTCAAGCCACGCTGACGCTGTTCAACTCCGCTTTTCGAGGAGTGGTGGTGAACACGGGTAGCCTTCACCCATCTCCAAGCTGGGAGTCGATCCTGAGGATGAAGCCAGTTAACAGGGAGGGTTTCCTTAAACAGGTAGATTACTTGGAACTTCCAGCCATGTCCTCAGCCACGCTCGTTAACATCCCGATCACAGACCCCACTACTGGAGAAGTGAGTGTCCCCTACGACGGTTCCGTCGGATACGACGAGGAGATCTCCAAGGTGAGGGAGGCCGTCTTGCGAAGCGACGGAGCAGTAATAGCTGGAGTGACGGCTCTAGGGAGGTTAAAGCCCAGCGATCCCTGCTCCATCTATCAAGCCATAGACAAGCTGGTTAAGGACATCGCTCTAAGGGCGGACGACTTCGTCCTGTTTTCGCCCTTTGGGGTCAGAGACGGAAAGGTGGAAAAGTACGGTGTGTACATCTCTACCAGGCCCAGACCCGAAGAGCACGATACAGTAAAGCTTTGGGAGATCGGTACGACTTTCCTCGAGGCTGTCCGCGGAGAGTAAAGGTTAGCAGGTATAGTAGCACTTCAAGGCTAGATTGAGGGCGGCGTTAAAGTCCCTGTCCGCTACGTACCCACAAACAGGACACTGGAAAAGGGAACCCGTCAGTTCACCTTTCCTGTAGCCACAGTTGGAACATATCCTTGACGTATTGAGCGGACTCATGCGCTTGTACTTCACCCCGTGGTTGTACATGACTCGCTCCAATGTCTCTTGTACTATCCTTAGCGACGTTCCCATCCTTCCGGTGGTCTCCCTTAAGTTCTCAAGGGCAACCGTCTTAGGGTTCCACGATGCAATATACACCACCACGTCCTCCAGCATCTTCTCAACCCTCTGCCTCAGACCTCCCACCCTGGCGAGGCCCTGAGGTTCTCCAAGAAAGCGCATGAACTCCATGTTCAACTTCTCATCTCCCCACATCCTTGTCTTGACTGGCCTTCCATTGGTCACCGCCACTGCGGTAATAAGGTGTCGCAACCCTATGTCTATTCCCACTACGGTCTGAGGCCTCTCGAAAACGAGATAAACCTTGACACCCTGAGAAAGGTCGATCACTGCACCCAATGGCTTGTCCTTCCTGTCTGTGCTCACCATGCACCCTAGGTCTTTCACTAAGTAAGGGTTGTTTCCCTCTATTGGGAGTGGACCGAGCCTAGGTGGCGCTCCATTAATGACCAAGGAGAAAAGCTGTTTAGGCATGCCGTCAGGGGGGCTGAGGCCAGACGGTGTTCCGCTCTTCCTCAGTACACCTAGGTAACTCCTCAGGTACTGCACGTCAGAATATATCTTCCTCAGCTTTCCTAACTCCACTATCTTGCTTTCAACCAGTTCCTCCATATGTGAAGGTGACAAGAGAAGACATAAAAATTTGGGACCTACGCTCTCATAGTCTTAAAATCGAACTTGATTTTCCGAATTTGACGACACTGACTCTCCTATCAGTTAAGGACATAAGAGTGAAAATACAGAAAAATGAAAAGCTTGTTAACATGTTCGACCTTAATAAGTTCGACTTTCTGTCGAAATCGGAACGGGGTAAGTGAGGGGAGAAACGTAGTTAGGTGGGCTATTCATAGAGGAAGCCTTATATGAAGCAGACCTCACCAGAGATTATTATGGAGAGACCTAAATTCTCTAGCGAGACCAACGATCGAGGCGGGGACAAACAGAAAGACGGAACCAACAACACAGTGAGTACAAGTGGTGGGAGGAAAGGACGGGAGGTCAGCAAGAGAGAAATAGTGATAGATAACGATGGCACAACAACAGTCTCGTTCAAGTTTGACAAAAGCTACATCGAATACTTGGAGCAAGTGAAGGAGAGGTTGCACTTCACTAACATGAGCGAGTTTCTTAGGAACGCCATAGAGGAATACTTGGAATTCCTGAAAAACGATAAATCCGAAGACTCGGCGAAGTAAAAGTACGGGAACGTGGAGAAGGTCTAATGTTACTTGAGTCACTGATCTTCGCGTTGGGTGCTATTGCCTCGTTCTTCGTAGGGGGAAACAACATCTCTCCCTCGCTAGGAATACTGGTATCAACGAACGTAGTTAAGAGGAAGGCCGCGTACTTTCTCGCGGCACTCTCAATATTTCTAGGAGCATCAGTGGGGGGCCTAACTATGAGCAAGAGTGTGAGGGGAATAATTGAAGGAAAGGAGGGTTACACCACATTCATTATACTTTCAGTATTACTCTCCTGCACTGCGGCGTTCTTCTACCTCAACAGAATCGGAGTACCTTCCTCCTTGACCCAGATGCTCTACCCATCCCTCGCTGTTCTCTCTCTACTCTCTCGAGAATACGTTTACTTCGACTGGAGGGCGTTCTTCATCGCCCTCATCCTCTGGATCCTAACGCCTGGGATAGCAATAGGCACCGTGCTTGGCCTCTATCTTTGGATGAGGAGAGCCATCCACTCGGAAGCGAGGCTCTTGAGGCAGCTAAGACTCTACAAAGTCCTCATTTTAGGAGCTGGGTTACTGAACGCCTTTGTGCTGGGGGCCAACGCCATAGGACTCCTAGCTTCAGCTGGGAGCTTCTCCACTCCCATTTACGTTACGTTGCCCTCCTATGGAATGGCAGCGGCCTTGGGAGTCTACGTGGCCTCCAAGAAGGGAGTACTAACCATGGGGTTCAGGTTAACTAGATTAGGATATTTGGGAGGAGTATCTGCTGTCATAGGAAGCTCAGCTGTAGCGGAAGTTCTCACGTTATTCGGTATACCAATTTCCGTCACCCAGACCATGGTGGGGGGGATAATAGGATTGGGGTTCAGGGGACTGGACAGGACGTCAAGAGACAGATCTTGAGGTTGATGAGGGGCTGGGCAGTTTCACCAATATTCGCTATCATAGTCTCAATAGCCACCTTTGGTGTACTTAAGGCAGTACTGGGATTTTAGGACTTCAAGGTCGCGTAGAACACTTCTACACTCATTGTAGCCTCTTCCATGTAGTCCAATATGTCGTCCATGAAAAGGATCACGTCCTTCAGCTGGAGGATGCTTATGACATCTGTCTGGGACTCCAGCTCATATAACCTCGTCAGAAGGGAGTCCTTAATTTCGTCCCCTGATCTTTCGAGGATCTGTATCTCTCTACCAGTCTTTATGGCCTCACCTATGTCGCTCGACATCTGTGATACCATTATGGAGAGCTTCGACGATGCTTCCTCAACTAAGGAAAGGTACGCGTCTATCTGCTCAGTGAGCATGGTGAGACACTTCTCCGAGACCTTCCTGAAGGTGAGTGCCCTAGCCGTGTCCTTTACAGCCTTAGAGGTGTCGTAAATGGCCTGGCTTAGCATGACCATGGATTCCTTAAAGTCGGGGAGAAAAGCCTCTCCGTAGAGGGAGGAGAGCACTTCTTCCCTTACCATGGCTATGTGTTCGTAAATTGTCTTGATCCTAACCATGTCACCTACGTAGGCGTCTCTATTGCCCTTCTTCACGTTGCTGTAGGTCTCCCTTAGTTTGGAAACCGCAGTTCTTACGTCCTGCGTCATCACTTGAAGCTTCTGAAACACAAGGTCCTCCTTACTGAACTTGAACAGCTGCATACGAACTACGTAGTTTGTCATTTCAAGTTAAATAGTATTTCGCAAGAACTCACTGGTTAGTACATTATATTCTCACTCGATCTGTTGGAACGATTTTCATCCGACTTCTTCTCCCATCATCGGGGATTTCCTTACCTGTGGGTTCCTCCTTCACACCTTCCTTTCTAGACTACCTCTCACTTGAGCAGTGGGTAGATCTCTGACCCACAGTTTGGGTTGTGAGTTACCTCACTGAACACCAGTGGACCTCGAGGGGGATGACTCACCGCTACTTCCTCAGCTCTTTCCTTAGTCGGACTAGGAAATTAGGTTGTTAACGTTAGCTAAACAATTAACTCAATTATTTAAATATAATAAAGATTTAAAGACAGTTAAACCACCAATCACTGCCTTTGAGGCTTTCCGCCCCCTTAACCTAAGTTCTGTAATGTTACGTTAGTTACATCTCAGTGAAGACTCTGTTCGTAAGGTAAGACAGTCTACTTTCTCTCCAACTGTTTCACTAGTAGCTTAGTCTTCCTCAAGGAAGGTCTCCAACTCACACACAACTCTCAGATTATGGCGTGTCGAAACGTAGTTTTCCTACAATTGAAGCTGCTATCTACAATCCAGAAGATTCCTAGAGACCAAATTTCCGTCGAGGAATCTAGATCTTACGGATTTCGAGGGGTCCGACAGAGATCCGACGGAACCAACATTTTATCATGAGAGTTTGCACTATAGCCTCCAAAAATAAATAATAGCATTGTTGGAAATATAGGTGATAATCATGACAGAAGAGAGAGAGTATGTGGAGACAGACCTACTCCCTAGGTTGGATAGGCTTCCTTGGAGCAGGTGGCACTGGAAGGTCTTCCTCATTCTGAGTGGAGGGATGTTATTAGAGGGGCTGGTCCTGTCGCTTGGAGGAAGCACCCTTGGGACCGTAGAGAAACTCTTCTCTCTGACAAGTACAGAGGCCGTGGCTCTCACTCCTGCCTTCCTCGTGGGTGAACTCGTGGGTGGGGTAGTTCTAGGTACACTGGCCGACATTAAGGGGAGGAAATTACTATTCCTCACAACCATGATGTTCATCATCGTAGGATCTCTGCTCGCGGCAGTTTCTGTCGATTACGCAATGCTGTTAGCGTCCAGAGTGATCGCTGGTTTAGGAATAGGAGGTGAACTAGGGGCAGCCATAGCTGCTATGGAAGAGTTCTCTCCTCCCAGAAACAGAGGATTCGTCGTAGGTACAGGAAATGGAGTGATGTTCGACTTCGGAACTTTCATTGCGTCTTTCGTGGGTTACTTCGCGATCAGTAGCCTTCCTCTCTCTATTGGATGGAGAGTAGCTTTCCTCTCTGCTGTGGTCTTAGCCTTGGTGATATTAATAGCTAGACTCGATCTCCCCGAGTCAGTCAGATTCCTAGTGACCAAAGGAAGAATCGCTGAAGCGCAGGCTCTTGTCGAAAGGGTGGAGAAGGAAGTCGCTTCGACTAAGGGTCAGCTACCTCCTCCTGGGGGAAAAGTGAGAGTCCGTGCCAGAGAAGAGAGGGCCACCCAGAGTTTCTCCCTTCTCTTTAAGAGGTACGGCAAGAGAGTTGCCCTAGCGTGGACCCTAAACTTCAGTGAGACATGGCCCTATTACGCTGCGTTCTCCGTCTTTCCTCTTATATTCATACACGACTATCACGTTCCTAGCGGAAGTGTAGGGCTTGTGCTAGGCGAGATCCTCGGGGCTGGTGTGTTGGGAGTCCTCACCATGGCTTATCTCTTAGACTCCTTGGGGAGGAGACCGGTCCTTATCCTTTCCTATGGGCTATCTGGTGCTTTGGCTGTGATCCTCGGACTAGTAGTGAGCAGGTTGTCCTTTACTGCATTCGTTGCCTTCCTAGCAGCACTTGAGTTTTTCACCTACGCAGCCGCAGCTCTGCTATACCCTCAGATTGGCGAAATGTTCCCGACCGAGGCCAGGGGCTCTGGACTTGGAACTGCAATTGGATTCGGAAGGTTGGGAGGTATAATAGGCCCATTCGTTCTACTCGCACTAGAACCCTTAGGGTTAGACTTAGTCTTTGCCGTAACTGGGGTGGTGCTGTTCGCAGGAGCGATAGCTGAAGCCCTATTGGGGCCTGAACTGAAAAGGAAGCCCCTGGAAGAAGCCTCGAGGCTGTAAACCCTCACTAACTCAAGTTAAAAGTTAGTCTGGGCTTTTTATAGATGGGATCTATGAATGATCATTTACTTCGTGAGACATGGAGAGTCGGAGGCAAACATTAAGGGGATTTACCCTACCGACTCCACCCCCCTTACTTCACGAGGAGTAGATCAAGCAAGGACTGTCGGCAAGGTCCTAAGGTCAATTAAGGTAGACTCTGTCATCTCCAGTCCCGCCCTGAGGGCGACACAGACTGCTGAACAGATAGCTCAGGAGCTAGGGCTTAAAGTGGAAGTGGACGATAGATTTAGGGAAGTAGGTCTTGGTTCACTTCAAGGAAAGAGCCTGAGCGTTTCGCCAGAGAGGGACGTGGAGTTGATGGACGAATACTACGGCGATGGAGCGAAGTATGGAATAGAGAAACTGAACCAGCTCCAAGTGCGCATACTTTCTGGAGTGACGGAGATCCACTCTACGGGTAAGAAAATTGTGGTGATAGTCTCGCATCAGGCCCCGATAAGGGCCGCAATTGCCCTTGCGCTAGGAAGTGCTGGAAAGTGGCTTGCTAGAATTCCTGTAGAGAATGCCTCTATCTCCATCATGAAGTTCGACGGTGGAAGGTTCTCCTTGGCTTGTGTGAACTGGAAACCTGTTGAGATGTACTCGTGATCTAGCGTTCAACTTAGCGAGGAGGTGAAGGTCGCTCGAGGTGCCCCCTCTGGAGCGTCGTTAGACGTTAAGGTGGATAAGTCTGTAAACCACCCCGTCCTCACGGGCGGGGCTTCGGGGTTTCCGGTACCCTTCGCGGTGCACCTTCATCCCCCCTTCGGGTTGTTTACCTACCCCCGACCCGTACCTCTCGTTGAGGCACGGGCTACGTTGATCGACGCGTTCAAGTCGCGGTTACGTACCACACCGCACTTACGTCTGTATTCCCTTCCGTCCGTGCGGGCAACGTGCCCGCATCTGTGACAAGTTCTTGATGTTCTAGGACTACGTTTAGTTCATGCCTCTTCTCTTCATTAGGGTTTAGGATTTTTCCTCGTATTGCTATCTTTACTTCAGCTTTCAGGGAACGTCCCAGATCTTTTCATGTCTGTTTTGATATTTACACTTATACTCCCCGCCCGTAAGGGCGGGGTCTCTGGTGAGTAAGATGAAAAACTAAGTTTGTCACATCATTAACTAGCCCGCCTAAGCTCTCATCTGATAACTCGCATGATCCCTTACTCAGATGTAAAGGAGGGAAAGCGACCTCGATCTGAGAATTAGCCAGAGTATAGCGATTGCCAGCACCAAGCTCGCCACAACTATAGACAAACCAAAGGCGTAGATTAAGTACAGCACGACGAAGTCCGCGACAACCAAGGGGAGGTAGCGGAGGATGAAGTCGAAGGGTCTCATGAACAGGATTCCCTTGCCAGAGAGGAGCGAACGTATTGATGTAAAGAGGAGGAGAGCTGAAGAGGCCACGTAAAACGGCGCAAACTCCAGTTCTAGAACCTGAGACGCTGCTAATGACGCCAACGCGAACACCATGTAAACTAACGTGATGAAGACGATCTTCCCGGCAAAGAGCTTCCTCAACCCATCATTAACAGAGACCATGAGAGGAAGACCCTTGACGTCAGTGAAGACAGTTAACCCAGGGACGAAAGTGAATAGAGATATACCATAATAGATCCCGTAAACTGAAAATCCGCGTTCCAATACGAAGACCGATAACAGCCCTAGAACTGGAGCTGCGAGTATTCCACTCGCTTGGGGAACCTTCACCGCTCCAATCATCTCTTTCTTTATTAACGCAACCAGCAACGATCTCTTCCTCAACCTTGTTTCGCTCATGGAAGACTTCACCCTCTGGACCTCGTAGAACCCGTTTACTGACCTGTAGGCCAGGTAAACAAGAAGGGCCGCGTAGAGGAGAGAAAGGGGAAAGCCCTCACTGAAGAGGAAAGGGGCCACCGGGAGAAGAAACGGAGAGAGAGAGCTACTACTCAAGGTGAACTCGGGGATGAGGAAAGCCGATAGAAAGAGGACGACTGCAACCAAGGTCCTCACTACACCTAAGGAGCCGACTCTAGTTCCCAAGAAGAAGGAGAGAGTCACCGCGAGGGAAAGGAAGAAGATCGACTGCAGGAATGCCTGCAGCGTGAACAGTGATGGACCGGTGAGGAGGAACTCTATCAGTGTAGGCAACAAGAGTACAGCGCCGAAGGGAACGTCAAACATCCTTAAGACTGAAGTCAGAAGGGCCATGTTAACCTGCTCCCTACTCATGGGAAGCTGAACCAACACTTCCCTGAGGTTACTGTTCTTCAATCCGTAAACTACATTTATTCCATAATTCATCAACATGGCGAACGTGAAGAAGGTGGCGACGTAAAGTTCCTTGATACCCTCACTCCTGCTCACACTTGCCAACAACAGACTGGGGAGAGAGAGTACTACAAAGACGAGGGTAGTGGTGAGCTTCATCATAACCTGCTGTCTATAGAGGTTTGACATCCTGAAGCTACGTCTAAGGCCGAAGCTGGAACTCGTATAGGCGGTGAAGAGTATCTGGCGCTGTATCGCATTGGTGAGCTTACTCAAGACCCTTGAGTACCTCCCTGAGGCTTTCGTCTAGGCCGGTAGTTGTTAGGAAGAAGTCCTCCAGGCTCTCTCCGTGTTCCCTTAAGGTGGAAGGAGTGGTTTCGCTCACTAACTTCCCCCTGTTTATTATGCCTATCCTTGTGCACATCTTCTCGGCTATCTCCATAACGTGTGTTGAGAACAGCACTGTCCCCCCTCCTCTAACCTGGTTGGTAACTATTTCCTTCAGAAGTTTAGCTGAGAAGACGTCGAGGCCGTTGAAAGCCTCATCGAGTATGAGAAGCTTCGGCGAGTGCATGAGAGCCAGAACTATGGCAACTTTCTGTCTAGTCCCCATAGAGAGTGTATAGAGAGGTTGGTCAACGTTGGAGAGATTGAAGGCCTCCACCAGTTTTTGAGCTGTACTAAGGTCGTTCAGACCCCTCAATGCTGCCATGAACTCTATCAACTCCTTGGGTTTCATGTACTCAAAGAACGCCACTTGTTCCGGCACATACCCTATGAGGTTCTTAACTACAGGTTCTTTGGCGTTGACGCCATAAACTTCTATATATCCCTCGTAAGGGACGGCATCCATTATGGCCTTCACAGTGCTCGTCTTCCCCGCACCGTTAGGGCCGAGTAGACAGTAGACCTCTCCCTTCGCCTGAAATGTCAATCCGTCCACGGCAAGGACGTCACCGTATCTCACCTTAAGGGCCTCGACCTTAAGCACCTGTCACAATTACCTAGCTACCCTAATATTGTTTTGCGAAAGTTTAATACGAACCTTCCTTCACTGACCTAGTGAAACCTAGGACGTTGGGGTTGGTTGCCCTTATTGTCATAGTACTGGGGATCGTGCTGTTCGTTTATGCTGGCTATCTGACTACAACGTCCACAGTACTTCCTCACTCTCCTGCAGCGTCTCTCATCCTTAAACCGGGATCGGGGACTTACTTCCCTGCTACCTTCAACTTTACCTACACCATAGTGAGCCTGATAAGCAACTCGAGCTCTCCCTTCAGTGTCTCGGTGGAAAACGTGAGCTCACTGGTAAGGGAAGAATTCGTCCAGAACGCATATTTGCTAGTGTTAGGGAGAAATGCAGTAGGGCTAAAGGTGGAGGACAACCTGTCTTATCCTATAGAGCTCAACTACACCTACACTCCTCTGACTAGTGCTGTCGAGGGCCAATTCACTGCCATAGCCGCGTCAGCTTTCTTATCCATTGCCGCGTTAATAGTAGGTGGCATAGTGGGCCTAGTGGCCCTCGCTCTATACTTAAGGAAAAGGTGATGATCCCAGCGCTCCCTGATCGATGAGGAGGAGTTCGATCTCTGAGGGCTATCGATTAGTGAATTGGATAGAAATTGCACCTATAAGGTGTATCCTTGAACTCCACACCTGCAAACTTACCCCGCCCTCACGGATGGGGTGTCCTCGTGGTAGGGATTTCCTACTTCTTTCCCTCACCTTGCCCAGTCCTGAACTTTGGATCGTCCCAGTCCGATCGGTCGGTACATATGACGTTGGATGGGCAGTGGTGTTCCTTGATGACGTTCGCTTGGAGGCGTCTCGGCGACTCACTCCGTCTATGACTGCCATCGAGATGTTGTCTTGCGGGCTGGTAATGTGAACTACCCCGCCCTCGCGGACGGGGCATCTCCCGGTGGGGATTTCCTGCTTCCCGGAGGAAGCTCGATCTCCTTACGTAGCGGAGGTTCAGTGGAACCTTTCTGTGAACAGTACGGAAGGGGGATCACGGAGGGTTTCCTCTCCACGGGCGTGAGTTCCCCCGGTCCCGAGGGTGCGACCCAGCTCTCACAGTAGAGGTCTTAGAAATAGTATTTTGATGACCGTAAAGAGGTTTACATAAGGGGGCTGTCCGTCCCCCACCTTATGGTAGAGGTCTTCCGCTTCCTTTGGACCCCCAATTATAAAACCTTGAGAAGACAAGGAAATGAAGGGATTGAGTTCGCTAAAGTGGACCACAGTAGACGAGTTGGAATTAGACGAAAAAGTGAAGGGCATCCTTAAGGAGAGAGGTGTGATTAGACTTAACCCTGTACAGACCGAGGCGATCAAGAAGGGATTACTAAAGGGTAAAAGGCTTCTAGTAGCTTCTCCCACAGCATCGGGTAAGACGCTAGTTGCAGAGCTCGGGATGATATCACATGTAACTAACGGAGGAAAGGCGGTTTACGTAGTACCTCTGAGGGCATTGGCACAGGAGAAGTACGATACGTTAAAGAGTTGGGAGAAACTAGGAGTCAAGGTAGGGATCACGTCCGGAGACTATGATAGTGATGACGAGTGGCTCAGGTACTACGACATTGTGGTGTCCACATACGAGAAACTTGACTCTCTCTGGAGAAGGAGGGCAACGTGGCTGTCCCAAGTGAACTACTATGTCCTAGACGAGGTTCACTACATCAACGATGGAGAGAGGGGGCCCGTGATAGAGGGCATAACAATAAGGTCTAAGAGAGCCGGAAACTTGCTGGCGCTCAGTGCCACCGTGAGTAACTACGTCGAGATTGCCGACTGGCTGGGGGCAGAACCGGTGGTCATTGACTGGAGGCCTGTCAAGTTGAGGGAGGGGGTTCTTTTTCCAGAAGGGAGAAGATTTAGGGTCCAGTTCGATGATGGTTCGATCGAGACGGTAAAGGGGGTAGACCCCATAGTAGCATTCACCCTGAGGTCGATCGAGGCCGGAGGGCAGGTGCTCATATTTAGGAACTCTAGGAGGAACGCTGAGGCAACTGCTAGAAGGGTGGCCGAGTTCTTAGACGAGACTGAGAACGACCTGACGTCGGCCCTAAATGAAGAGGACGTAGTGAACGAGGAACGGGAAGGGCTAGAACCACTGTTAAGGAGGGGGGTTGCATACCATCACGCTGGCCTAAGTAAAAGAACTAGGGACCTTATAGAATCGGCGTTCAGAACTAGGAGGCTTAAGGTGATAGCTGCTACTCCAACTCTAGCTGCTGGAGTCAACCTACCAGCCAGAACTGTGATAATAGGTGACTACCACAGATACAACAGGAAGGTGCTTGGTTTTCAGGAGGAGATACCAGTAATGGAGTACAAACAGATGAGTGGGAGAGCTGGTAGACCTGGCTTCGACGACAGTGGGGAGGCGGTGATAGTTGTGAGGAACGCTAGAGAGGCAGAGAGAGTGATGAAGAAGTACGTCCTTTCACAACCGGAGGAACTCAAGTCAAGGTTGGGGTCAGAATTAGCTTTCTTCTCCTTCGTATTGGGCGTGTTAGCGTCTGACGGCCCCCTGACAGAGATGGAGTTGAGGAAGTTCGCCTCGGAATCCCTGATGACGCGAGAGGTGTTAGAAAGGTACCTAGATAGGGCCATCAACTGGTTGACTGAGAGAGAGTTCGTGAAGTTGGGGAGAAAGCTTTCTCTAACTTCCTTCGGAAGGAGAGTAGCCGACCTCTACGTTAACCCGTTCACCGCGGATCTAATAAAGGAAAAGTTGACGAAGAGCGAGTTGGGATGCAATTTGGCTTACCTTCAGTTGCTGGCGTCCACCCCTGATGCTCCAGTGGTATCGGTTGGAAGGTATGAGGAGGATCGTTTATACGACGAACTAGACTGTGAGCTCATGGTGGAGGAACCCGAGGACGAGACAGAGAGGTACGAATTTCTGTCCTCCTTGAAGGTAGGTCTAATAGTGAGGGATTGGATAAACGAGGAGCCGGAAGAGAAGATCTTGGAGACCTACAACGTGGGAAGCGGTGATCTAAATGCCGTGGTAGAAACGATGGACTGGCTTACATACAGTGGTCATCACGTCTGTAACGTGCTCGGGCTAAGTGAACATGCGAAGAGACTGAGTCTACTAAACGCTAGAGTCAAGGATGGAGTGTCGGAGGAACTTCTAGACCTTGTGAAAATAAGGGGGGTGGGGAGGAAAAGGGCTAGGCTCCTTTACGACAGTGGAGTGAGGAGTGTGTTGGACGTTTTAGCTAACCCAGAGAAAGTGAAGTCGATACTGGGGGCTAGGCTGGGGGAGAGCGTGATTGAACAGGCTGCAAGAGCTCTTACTGGACTTCATAAGTAGAAAAGAAGGAGAAGAAGTGAGAGTCTCCTCCGATGAACAGACGCTTAGGGAGTTCTCCCTTATTCTGAAGGCGTTGGGACAGGAAGTAGAGTTCAAGAAGGGGGAATTAAGGTACGTCAAGAAAACCAGGCTCTCATAGATACGACGATAAGCTACGCATCCTCGCGGAGGAGGCTATTAGTTTCGTACCATCACCTCGACATAAACGATATGACTGCTGAATGAGGTGAGGTACCTGGGTGGCTTCTAGCGTTTCTACTTTAGGATTCATCCGTTGCTCAGAGAGTGTCCATACATGAACCATTACCTAGGCACGTCTAGACACTTCCTACTTGGCGTCGAGACGGATCGGCAGAGCCGGATTCGAGCTAGTAAAAGGGGACTACTATCTCCATGGGGTCTACTATCCGTTCCCTACTCCGTCCAACGTGAATTCACACCGCTCTGACGGACGGGGCTTCCCGCCTCGCGATGGGTTCCTGCTTCTTCGCCCTACCTCCCCCAACGGCTAGAGGGTTCCACAGGAGAGGGCCTTCCTGGCCCCGATCTCGATCGGTCGGTGCCCATGAAGGGCCGTCGAATGGGGCGGAGGCGTACTTCGCGGACCCTCGCTTCGACGCCTCTCGGTGACCATCGTTAATGTGATCTCTACAAACGTTATTTAAATATGGGGGCTGTCCGTCCCCCACCTTATGGTAGGGGTTTCCCCAACCACCATTGAACATAAAGTGATTGTGCAGACACAAGACTAATGGGTTCTTAGGTAGGACTTTCTTTACTGATTGTGAAACCAGAGATCTCCCTAGATGAGCCCTTCTTAGAAAAAGGAAGACCATAATTTGCGGTAGTCAACAGTTTCCGATAAGTCGTAAAATTTATATTATTGTTGGCAAACAGGACGACAACCCCACCAGATGGAGTGTAATTATCTCAACTAGGTATGGTGGAAAACTGAAGACATACGGTTCTATCTACAGCTGTGACGTACCACGGGTGTAGGTCTGGGTCATCCCGCTAAGGGGGCGGAGGATCATGAATGGGTTCCCCCCAAGACTCTGGTGAAGTTCAAGGGCCGAGGATCGACCTCGAATATCATGAAATCCTAAGAAGCCCAAACCTCCAGAATCCCCTTACTTTATAACCTAACAACCGGAAACTACCACCACATTGCTTTCAGTGATTTTGGTTGTCATAGAAGCCCTCTTAGCTCTCTTTGTTTCGTGGTTGGTTGCCTCTATTCCAGTCTGGGTGGGAGCTAAGCTCTTCTCAGCTTCGGCTTCTATAGGAAAAGCCATGGTAGCGACTTTGGTGGCGTTGATAGTCTTCTTCCTGTTAGTTACGATAACATCCCCTCTTCTATCTACCTTCAGTCTGGTGGTGGGCTTTTTGGGCGTTTTACTAGTATTCAAAGCCATTTTCAGTGTCGGATGGGGGGGAGCCCTAGGAATAGCGTTCTTTGCGACTTTGGTGGCGTTCGCCCTAGTTTTCCTTTTAGGACTCATGAGTGTGTTTCTACATCCATCCATTATTCATCATATACCTTGAAATAGAAAGCCGTTTAGTTAGTCATATTTTAGGAGCTAAAGAACGAAAGGAAACTGATGAAGTTGGCATTAGGAGGTGGGAGACCTGATTTTTAACCCACTTCTCGAGAAACATTGAGTGGAGTTTCAACTGAGAGCTCTTCGTAACGGCTTTCTAGCTGGTGTTTTCCTCTGGTGGTTTCCACTGGTGGGACCCTCGATAACCGGTCTAGTTATAGGTTTCACTTCAAGGCGCAATCCAACCTCTTGGCTCTCGGCAGCCTTGGTGTCGGTTACGCTTTCTATATTCACTACGTTGGTTTACGTTTATATTGTAAAGATACCTTTACTTGGGAACTTTCTACCCTTCGTGGTGGTTCTCTTCAACGCCTTAGGGTCCTCTATTTGTGTGAGCTTAGCCTACCTTATACCTAGAAGGGCCACTTTCAGTTCCATAACTCCCACTGGAGTGGTTACTGAGTTCTACGTGAGTAACCTGGAAGAGTTGGAGATGGTACTTTCCAACTACGTTGACTTGTCCACTTGCTCACAACCTCGCTATACTATGAAAGAAGATAGAATGGAGGTCAAGAGAAGCTGTCAGGGTTTCGAACTCTCTTACCAAGTAACGAGGGAGGGATCGGGATACAGAGTGAAACTTAGTGTGAGTCCGTCCTAATTTTCACACTCGTATTTCTGAGCCAGATTCCCCTTATCTAGATTTATCTCCCCTAGGGTTTAAGGGGGAGGAAGCCCCTCCCGTGAGGACGGTCTCATTCGAATATCAACCTTGATGACACTACATCTGACACCGGCACGGACTAAGTGATCGGTTAGAGACCTCTGTCGAAGCTCGGGTAAATCAGGTGCACCTACGCGCCAACTAACGGTCCCATGCGGGCCACAATCGAGTTCACACTGGGCCTGGACGGCCTTCCTGCCCTGAAGCTTTAGCCTCCACCGTTGGGCTAGGTGTTCGACGAGGCAAGAAGCCCCCGTCAGGATAAGGGTAGTCCACAGAAAGGCTATGAGTTGAAAAGTCTTTTTGCTCGTACCCAGAAGTCTGAGAGCTGAGTTACGGTAAGAGCAAAATACTATGGTGGTTTATGTAAAGTTTACAAGTTTTTTCCACCTCTCCTTAAATTTTAATGTGAATCAGTTTAGATTATGAGGGGCACGTTAGCGGTCCGGTGTCCTGGTGCTGACTTAGTAAACAGGATATACGACAATTCAAAATCTCATTTAGAGGTAAAACATGTCCCCCTCAGATCTATTTCCTCCCTCAGTAATCTCGTGAAGTTTCTCGTTAAGGGAGGGGAAAAGGTGTTGGTAGTGGTCCCGTCCGATTATGAATCAAACTTACATGTTGAGGCCACAGTCCTATTATGCGATGAGTTGAAGGATGAGGCGGTGATCTTGATATGGAGGTGACAAATTCACGCTTCCTCTAACTCTCAGCCACACGCTCGTCTTTCTCCTTTCTCTCACCTTCTTACTGATATTTTGGTTAGGATATAACCAAGAGTCTAAGCGTCTTGCTCAATTGGAGAAGAAAGTAACATTAGCGAGGACAAGCGAGTTCCTCAAGTCAGTAATGGACCTCTTCACAGATAGCGAGACTTCAACCTTGCTCGAGGAAGCCGTGAACTACTACACGGTGGTGAAGTCCAAGGATAGATCTGAGGTCGTAGTTGACGCCGTTTCGGAGAGGATTGGGAAGATAATAGCAGAGATTGATAGTGTGTTATCGAAGGCAAAGGCTGTGGACCAAGTAAACCAAGAAATGTACAAGTTCAGGTTAGTTGCCAAGTTCATGGGTGCCCTACTCATTTCGGGGGTGGTTCTAGGGGTGGTTTCTCTCCTAATCCCTCCCTACTTAGCTCAGTTCAGCCTTTATCTCTACGGGTTGCTCACTTTTTATGTAGCCATGGCGCTGACGTTTCTAAGCTACTTGCTCTACAAACAACATCATATCAGGGCCTTCTTGAGGAGGATCTCTTCTGGCACCTAAAGGTTTGAAACCCTCATTCTTTTCGACACCGGTGGAAAAGTTGAATGGTAGCGTTACATAATTTAACCTATGTTCGGTATAGAGTAAGTGCTAGTCTACGTGGCCTTCGAGGACGGAGAATCGTTCTCAATATCTGATAATGGAGTGATTAAGAAAGCTAAGGGAAACCCCTCTGTTTTAGTCGTAAGAGAGTTGAAGCAAGAGATGTTTTCCTTTGCTATAACACAGAAGGTGAAACTGTTCCAGTGTCAAGATGAGAGAGAGCAATGCTTAGAGAAACTTGTGAGAGTTCTCTTTCCGTATTGTAAATCATGTAAATTCCAGTAAATACCTATGAATGTCCTGAGTTTCTCGTTCCAGAACTCACCCTCGAATCATATATCTCGTTATCCTCAGCGAACCCAATAGTTTGTATCGTCCGTTCTAGTGGACTTAAACTGTGGAGCGTAAAAAGCAATGTTGGTAGGCTTACGAATGTATAAAAATTTTTAATAGTTTCTTATTAAACTTTTTAATTAACTTAATGGAACGTCACCTAGAACAGGGTTCAACGAGATAGGAGATGAGAATCATTTGTCCCGCGAATTCTCAGATATTTCAAGGTGAACTCTTAAGAGCGTTCTTTGACCGGCAATGACCAATAAATATTGAAGACGGTCTCGTACCAAACTCGTGCCTAACATTACGTAGAAAGCTATCAGTCTCCTAGCGAAGTTCTCCGTATTTCCATTCCTATGACCTCTGAGCCTCATTCTCAATTATGTAATTAGCGATAAGATGAAAGTTGAAAACGGTGGATCGCTGTATAGCTCAGAGCAAACTTCATGCCACTAGTTGTTCCTAACGTTTCTCTGGAGACCTTCAAACCTTTTCACCGTCCTCCTGTGAGTAGATGTTTTAGAGCCTAAATAGTTCGGAGGTAAAAATTTTAGTCTATAACTATTATTCTTCACTGTGGTCATGGTTGGTCGAGTATAAGTGGATTGCACTCTCCAACACCACGATTGGGGTGCTGATGGCCAGTATAAACGGGACGATAATCTTGATCTCCCTACCCGCGATCTTCAGGGGCATAGCAATAAATCCGCTTACGTCGTTTCAATATCTCCTCTGGCTTCTGTTCGGATATAACATAGTTACTGCAACACTCTTGGTCACCTTTGGCAGGCTGTCCGACATGTATGGCAGAGTGAGACTCTATAACCTAGGCTTTGCGATATTCACTGCGGGCTCGATCCTCCTATTTCTCACTCCTAACAGTGGCGATACTGGGGCCCTCGAACTGATAATCTTCAGAATAGTCCAGGGAATAGGCGGGGCCTTCCTTTTCGCTAACAGTGCGGCCATAATTACCGACGCTTTCCCATACAACCAGAGGGGGACCGCCCTAGGAATAAACCAAATAGCAGCCTTGGCAGGTTCTTTAGTCGGCCTGATCCTCGGGGGTATCTTAGCCACCATATACTGGAGGTATGTGTTCCTCGTAAGTGTCCCAGTTGGGATACTTGGAACTGTGTGGTCTTACCTAAAGCTAAAGGAGACCTCAACTAGAGTGAAGCAGAAGTTGGACGTCTGGGGAAACGTGACCTTCGCGGCTGGACTAACCTTCCTCCTCCTTGGAGTAACCTACGGACTCCTACCCTATGGGTCATCCATCATGGGCTGGGGAGATCCTTGGGTAATTGCATCCATGGTGGCCGGTGTGGGACTCCTAGTGGCTTTCCCCTTCGTGGAGTCACACGTGGAGCAACCCATGTTCAGGCTGGAGCTGTTCAAAATAAGGATGTTCGCCGCGGGAAACATAGCGGGTTTCCTTAGGTCCGTAGCTTACGGAGGAGTGATGATAATGTTGATCATTCTTTTGCAGGGAATATGGTTGCCGCTCCACGGTTACAGTTATCAATCCACTCCCTTCTGGGCCGGAGTCTATACTATACCACTCCTCGTCGGATTCGTAGTGATGGGCCCTATAAGTGGTAGACTGTCGGACAAGTACGGGGCGAGGGGTTTCGCCACCGCTGGGATGTTCATAGTGATGGTCTCGCTGCTGGCGCTCTCCACTCTCCCCTACGACTTTAACTATTTAGAGTTCGCAACCATACTATTCGTAATGGGATTGGGCAATGGGTTGTTTTCGTCTCCAAACACCGCGTCCATAATGAATGCTGTCCCCCGGCAGCACAGGGGGGCTGCCTCCGGAATGAGGGCAACCCTCCAAAACTCAGGGCAAACGGTCAGTTTAGCCATTTTCTTTACGATCATAATAACTTCACTGGCAGGCTCGCTACCGTCGGCTTTAGCTGCCGCTGTCAGTTCCTACCATCTTCCAGCATTGACATATGCGATGGAGCACATCTCTCCGACTGGAGCTCTCTTCGCGGCCTTCCTAGGTTACAACCCAGTTGGTGCTATCCTCCAGTCCCTCCCATCATCTACGGTCTCCACCCTTTCTACCAACACGATCGCATACCTGACAAGCAACACCTTCTTTCCTACAGCAATAGCACCGAGTTTCATGAACGCTCTGAGACTATCGTTCTACATCGCGTCGGCCATGGCAGTAGTGGCGGCCGTAGCTTCTCTACTCAGAGGGAAGAGGTTCGTTTACGAGGAAAGCCAGATGGAGGGAGCAGCGAGGACTGAAGGGAGAACGGGTGAAAGGAATGGAAGGACTTGACGCGTTAAAGATATGGGACGATCTTTTCAGATCCTTCAAGAGGGTCTTGAGAGAGGCCGAGAAGAAAATATCTGCAGTAGGCCTAACGTGGACAGAATTCAGGATTCTATCACTCATCTGTGGCGAACCTAAGTCAATGGCTACCTTGGCCAACGAAACTATGCTGAGCCCAGCCGCTATCACCAGTCTGATCGATAAACTGGAATCCCAAGGTTACGCTAAGAGGATTAGGTGTGCTACAGACAGGCGATTAGTGAAGGTGGAGTTAACGGAAGAGGGTTTGGCACTCCTGTCCAAGGCGAGGGAAATTCAAAGGGCATACATCGAGTCAATCTTACCCTCGCTCGCTCAAGAACTACAGGACGTACTTATGGAAATAAACGAGTGGGAGAGAAAGCGGCCCGCTCAACAATTACAAGAAAAAGGATTAAAGCTATCTGAGTGAGAGTAGCTCTTCGTTCTTCACTTTGTCACTCGGCCTCCACCCGGCTCCGTACGCTATCCCGCTTCCGACCCCTGTCACTAAGAGGTTTATGGCAAGGGCCAATAGCGCTATATATATCGGTCCCAGCGGAGTGTTGTAAACTGACGAAATCAGAGGGCCGAACTTATTCGCGTAGAGTTCCATCAGAATGCCCGAAAGCACTCCTAGGCCCCAACCCGCCAGAGCGGACTTCGGTTCTAACTTGTTGGTGTACAAGGGCAAGAATACTGCCGGTAAAGTTTGCGTAACTAGGACACCTCCAAGTAGCTGCAGTTGTATTGCGTATGTGGCTGGGACAACGAATACGAAGGCCAGAGCAACGAACTTGAAGACAGTGGATATTATCTTAGCCAAGGCAGTCTCTGTCTTAGGTTTGAGTTTGGCGAACTCCCCTATTACGTTCCTCACGAACAAGTTCGCCACCGCTATTGCCATTATAGCTGCAGGTACCAGACCTCCAACAAATATTCCCAAGAATGCTATGCCTACAAACCAATCAGGCATGGTGTAGGCTATTAGAGCGGGAACAGTTAAGGCCCCGTTGTGGAAGTGAAGGACCAGATCTAAGGCTCCGGGAACCGAGTAAACTAGGATCCCGAAGAGAACTATTATCGCGAGCCCTATCCCGTAAATAGGTAAGAGGGAAGTTCCAAGCTTCAGTTTATCTCTGTCCTGTGAGCTCAACGCACCGTTTATAGCGTGAGGATACAGGTAGAGCGCCAAGGAGCTTCCTATAGCGAGAGAAAGGAACGCTGCGGCCAATTTGGAGTTGGGTATGTCTAGGTAAGGTATGGCTCCTGACGCTTTATTGAGTGCCTTATTGACAGTCGGTGAGAGTAGGCTGGCCTGCTGGAAAGCGTGAGCGAATCCACCAGTAGTCAATGGCACTACCACTATTACGACAACCACAGTGAGGAGGATTAGTACATCCTTAAACACCCCGTGAGCACCGCTCCCCTCAGTCCACTAGTTATGGTGTACGCCGCTAGGACTACGAATGCTATGATTAACGCTATCTCAGTTATCTCCTTTGCAGATGCTGCAAGGTTGAGGCCCAGGAGAAGAACTGTGAGCACGGCCTCTAGTCCAACTATCTGTAACGCTATGTAAGGCAATTCTGCCACTATTCCCGTTAGTGCGACAGCTACAGCGAGGCTCCTACTGTTCATCCTCTCTTTAATGAAGTCTGACGCTGTGACGTATCCCCTATTACGGGAGACCGTCCACAACCTAGGCATGGTGAGAAGCGCTACACCGAAGGACGTGCCCACGTAAGGGACAGCGAACCAGTAAAGGGAGCCCTTCGCTAAGTAGCCAGATGGCACAGCTATGAAGGTATAAGCGGTGAATAGGTCAGCTCCTAGGAGGAACCATACCAACAGAGCTCCGAACCTCCTCCCACCTAGCCCCCACTCGTTGAGAGAGCTCAGGTCCCCTCTCCTGAACCTAGAAGCGAGGAACCCCAATAGCACAAAAACTACGAAGAGTCCTACGAATACCCCCAACGTAACTGAGTCCACGTTCACGGCCTACCCCTCGTGATGAGAGAAGCTATTACGTAAAGTACTCCAGCCACTACGAGGAGGACCATTTCGTACCAATAGAAAAAAGGTAATCCTCCCAATGAGGGTTGAACACCGTCGTAGGTGCTTATGAGTCCATACAGTAAAAACGGTAATAGACATAGAACCACATATGCTACGCTTCTACCGTTCATCAATGTTTGGAGGAAGACTATCCTTAAATAACTTACTTTTTCAAAAGTGGGGGTTGAGGTGACCCGCCCACGGCGACCCTCATTTAAACGTCAGTTTTTGGACAATATATTAACGACAGTCACCGACGCGTTAAGCGTAACCTAACCCATGACGTAGGGCTCCGCCCCACTTACCGACCTCACCATTTGTCAATCTCGGAACCTTCGCCCTTCAGGGTGGGGAGGAGGTTAGCCATAACTGCTTTCTGTCCTCATGTAAGACGCCGACTTGCTGCTGCCGCCTCTACGTACTTTCCAGGATTAAGGATTCCCTCTGGGTCGAAGAGCCTCTTAATCCCGAGCATTAGGGACAGGACCCTCTCCCCGTTACTTCTGAGGACTTGTTCCCTCATGACGTTCACCTTCTGCACTCCCACACCGTGTTCGCCGGTAACTGATCCGCCCATTTCCACGGCCATCCTCGCCACTTCCTCAAACAGTTGGGTGGCCGACGCATCTTCCCTTACCATTATGTTGGGATGGAGGTTCCCGTCTCCTATGTGAGCGATAACTGGCATTCTGACCCCATACTTAGTCTCCATCTGTTTCAGTTTCATCATGGCCTCAGGCAACTTAGATACGGGAACTACTACGTCCTCTGCCAAGAACTTGGCTCCGGCGGCCTCGGCCTTAAGAGCTATCGCAGCCTGAGCCCTCAATGAGTAGAGCTTCTCCGCTTCCTCACCCTCGGCCATCACTAACTCCTGCGAGTTTACCTTAACCACGTTTAACACGTCGTCTAGCTGATCCTCTTCGACAGCTATCAGGAGGACTCCCCCCTCAGATTCCTTAAGTCCAGCTGACAGGTGTCTGTTCAGGGCCTTGATCACGTCTACGTCCATGTACTCCGAGAATTCAGGGAGCACTCTAGCCTTCCTTAGCCCCAATATCACGTTGGCTGCGGCTTCGCTATCCCTTAGGAACGCCATCACGGTGATCACCTTTTTTCTAGGCAATGGAGTGATCCTAAGCCACGCCTCGGTCAACACTCCGAGAGTTCCCTCACTACCCACCATAAGATGGACTAGGTCGTAGCCGGCCCTGTTTTTCCTTAAAGGTTCCCCAAGCTTCACAGCAGTCCCGTCGGCCAACACCACTCTGACTGCAAGTACCCACTCCTTGAACGACCCATATTTCACGGCCCTCATCCCACCAGAGCCCTCCACTACCGCACCTCCCACCGAGCATAGGAACGAACTCGCTGGGTCTGGAGGAAGAAAGAAACCCTTTCTCTCCAGTTCTTCGTTTAGCCTAGCTAAGTTCACTCCGGGTTGCACTCTCACGTACCAGTCCACATCGTTTATCTCGAGGATCTTGTCCATCTTCGAAAGGTCTAGTAAGATGCACCCTTCACAACTCGTAGCACCGGTCAAACTTGTCCCCGCTCCCCAAGGCACTAGGGGGATTCTCCTCTCCCTGGCATACTTCACCACCCTTACCACGTCCTCTTCGCTCCTTGCGTAGACGATCAGGGTTGGACGGAGCTTGTAGCCTGCGAAGTCTTCCCTCTCCCTTTCCTCTACCTCAAGCCCCTCAAGATCCATAGTACTAACTAAATTGAGATATTAAAAACGTTCAGAGTTTCCATCTCTCCCTGAGGTGGTACTTTGTCTCTTCTAGAGATCTCGTGAACTTCATCTTCACTTCACTCTTCGACTCTTTGGGTCTCGGCTCCTCTGGCTTTCTCTCCACTCCCCTAACGAAAGCTGGTAGACCTCTACGTAACCCAACTGAATAGCCTCCCTCCAACACCGCGAACCACCTCCTCTTTTCCCTTAGTCCACCCAGAGCCTCAAAGGAGGCCTCGGTGAATTCAAGGGAAGCTAATCCGTCCCCAGAGAAGCCGTCGAAGCCAGCCGAGAACCCAACTACGTCTGGTTTGAACTGATCAAGGAGAGACTGGATGAACGGAATTACCTCTAGGACGAGATCGTCTCCTCCACCGGGCGGGAACAGGATGTTAACCTTGGTGCCTTTACCTTCTCCGTCTCCTGTCTCGAAGGGAAAACCAGTTCCAGGGTAGATCGTGCTAGGATCTTGATGCAGGTCAATGTGAAGGACCTTAGGGTCCAAATAGAAGATCTCTTGCGTTCCGTTACCGTGATGGACATCGAAGTCTATTATCGCAACTCTTCCTTCCGCTTTGGAGGCGGCGTAGGCTATATTGTTAAATATGCAGAAGCCCTGAGTTGGAGCTCCCATCGCCCTTCCATATCTTCCAGCGTGATGTCCGGGAGGCCTCACTAAAGCTATCCCCTCTACTTTATATGCGGTGAAAGCTCCCCCTAGAGCCATCAGGGCGGATTCGTAGGTGAACCTATTAGTGTAGGTGTCAATATCTATTTGCTCTTCAGCCTCAGAGGCCCTTCTCACCATTTCGACGTAAGTCCCGTCATGCACCTCTAGGGGATCTCCAGCTCCCTCCGGACTCAACACCTCCACCTCACCTAAGGCATCTAAGGCCAGCTCTAACCTCGTGCTATTCTCTATGTGAGGAAAGTGGGGTGGATCGTGTTTGGAGTAGATCGAAGAGTAAACTACCTTCATATTCATCGGGCTGCCCTTGCGAGTTATAGGGATTTGGGCCTATGGTTCTGCTTGCTGTTCAGAAGCTCTCATTTAGTCACCTCTGGCTACGAAAGGCCTGCGTTTACTCACGGTCAACCCTTTATTTTATCGGGGGACGAGGGGAAGGGATACAACTTCCGTGAGGATGGATAGCCCCCATATTTAAATAACGTTTGTAGAGATCACATTAACGATGGTCACCGAGAGGCGTCGAAGCGAGGGTCCGCGAAGTACGCCTCCGCCCCATTCGACGGCCCTTCATGGGCACCGACAGATCGGACTGGGACGATCCAGAGTTTAGAACTGGGCAAGGTGAGTGAAAGGAGCAGGAAATCTCTATCGCTAGGTGAGAAGCCCCGTCCGTCAGAGCTGTGTGAGTTAACCAACCAGTGAGTAAGTAGGGGTCAGACTTTCCTAGGGTTTCATGGAATTTCGTATCGACCCTCGTCTTCATACTCCTTGTCCCGCTCCCCAAGCCTAGGTTAGGGAGTGTGGACTACCAGCCGCGATATAGGGAGTCTGATCTAACCCGTTTTCCTCAGGTTGCTCCTCGAGTCCATAGTAGAGTTCTCCTCTACGTGATAATATTAACGTAAAAGTTTATAAAACTCAGATTATTGAAATCACTTAGGTTCTAACGTTATCCCAGTTAATCCCTAGGGTACTACGAACTCCGAGGAACACGAAAAAGTGGTGGGGGAAAGGCGCACGGCACCGGCTCGCTTGATAGCGTTAAAAGGACTAGGCTCGCTAAATCACATCAAATGACAAAAAATTTACAGCTTATCGGAAACTGTCGGCAACGGCACTAGTTGCGGAGAATGAAACAGGAGTCTGAAGTTACTATTTTAATCAAGATTAAAGATAAAAAGCTATGTTGCTTAAGCAAATTGTGTAAAGGACGGCAGGCTAGAGTTCATAAAGTGAACGTTCTCACTCAAGGTAAGCCCTAGCTTGTAGTTTTCACTGGAGTTACTAGGGGAGTGTTGAAAGCCGAGGAGGGCTAGGGCTATTGCGGCTGGGATCGGGACTAGACTAGCGTTAATATATTCTCGTTGCCTAGAGAGTATGATTACGGTTACTGGGGCTGAGCCTAACAACCTCTCCACCTTAGAGGCCTCACTTACGTTCCTAGGGAGACCTACAATAATGTAAGTGTGAGTTCCACTAGTTACCAACACCTCGTGGCCAAACTCTTTAGGAATAGTGGCCATGGCCACCATAGGCTCTCCATCGACCACCACCCCGGTCACATTAATAGGTCCACCTCTGAGGGAAACATTTACCTCCATCATCATTAACGGTACGGTCGAGTAGTTAGTTGGCACAAGCGAGACCCAGCCTACTCCCACTCCCACCATATGCTCCCTTGGAGTATGGGAGGATATCATGAATAATCCCAAACCTGCTAGAACGACGGCCACAATCAGCAACAGGACGGGCAAGTTACGCATTTCGCTATCTAAGAACACTCCAATAAAAATGGAGCAGTTCTCAGGAAAGGCCCAACCTCTTAGAGAGAGTGATTATCCCTTCCTTGAGTCCCAGTCCCAGTCTGGTTCCTTCGTCTACCTCCTCCTCTGTGACGATCCCTTCTCTAATTAACCATTTCCCTTCTTCGAACGCAGGTCTAACAATTTCCTTCGGATCTGGTCCTCCCCCTACCATCATAATCCTGGGTCTAGAGGCCCAGTTGTAGAATCCGGCACCGCTCTTGGTGCCTTTCTTTCCCTCCTTAACTAAGGTCTCCACTGGTGGGCATTCTAGCCTAAGTCCCCTCTTTGCTACTTCCTTACTTATGCTTAGATTGAGGTCTAGGCCGGTGTAGTCGAGGAGCATGAAAATACCCATAGGAAACCCGAGCTCGTAGTATGCGACGGAATCTATCTGTTCCACAGTGTACTTACCTAGTAGTCCACACGCAGCGTTGAATATCCTGAAAAGTATCCTATTGACCACGAAACCTGGAACGTCCTTCCTAACGGGCAGGGGGGTCTTTCCCAACCCCCTCACAATATCTATCGCACGGTTAAAGTAAATCGGCCCGGTATTGTCTCCCCTTATAACTTCTACTAACGGCATCAAGACAGGGGGATTGAAAAAGTGCATTCCAACGAACCTCGCCGGCATTCTAACTGCCCTAGAAAGCTCGGTGATAGGTATGGAGCTAGTGTTGCTCGCTATAATCGATTCGTCATTTGCCTCTTCCGAGGCCTTCCTTAGAACGTCGATCTTAACGTTGAAGTCTTCGAACACAGCCTCTAAGATCAGGTCGTCTCCCCTTACAGCCTCTACTCCAGGCAGGACCTCTATCCTCGACATCACCTCTTCGACGTCCTTGACCTTCCCTTTCTCGGTAAGCTTTTCTACAGACCACCTGATATTCCTTAGGGCCTTCTCTATTTGCGACTTATCCACGTCGAAGATGCCCACTCGATGTCCAGCTAGGGCGAAGACCTCTGCTATGCCTGATCCCATCTGACCTGCACCTAAAACCCCTACCTTCATCCCTTCACCACCCTCTTGGCCTTTCCCTCATACCTAGGCAGAGCTCCAGGTTCTACGAACTCCACCTCGACGTTAACGAATGTCGCCGCACTCAACTTGGATTTAACTACTCTCCTGAGCTCTTCTGAAGGCCTGGAGCATTCCACTCTTAGCTTGAGTGAGGGGGTATTGTCGGAAACTAGGAGCTGGTGCTCACCCAACTCGGGGAAGCTCATGACTATCTCGGCCACAGCAGTTGGATAAACCTTTACTCCCTTGTAAAATATAACGTCGTCGATCCTACCTTTCATGATTGATATACGAGGGTAAGGAAGGTCGTCTGGCTCCTCGAGCTTGGTCTCGTCTCTAGTTCTGTACCTAAGGAGAGGCACGGCTTCTCTATTCAGGGTCGTAAGTGCTATTTCACCTTCCTCTCCTTCGCTCAACACCTCCCCTGTTTCCGGATCCACTACCTCCACCACGAAGTGGTCAGTCCAAATGTGCATCCAAGCGTGGCGATCCTCTGGGCACTCCTGAGCTACACCAGGACCCATGACCTCGGTGAGGCCGTAGATCTCCCTGGCCGCTTCTTTCAAATCTAGTTCTCTTTCTATCCTAGATAGAGTCTCTGGAGTCATTGCTTCAGCCCCTGGGATAACTAGTCTCAGGTCCAGTTTTTAGACCTTCTTTTCTCACCCTCTCAGCGATAACCAGCTCGTAGGAAGGGGTGCCAGTTATTACTGTGGCCTTGAAGTCGACCATGGCCTTTATTAGGGCCTCGGTCCTTCCGGCTCCCCATGGTATCACCTTAGCTCCTATCCTCTGGCCCTCCATGTGCAGACCTATGCCTCCCGTGAAAAGTCCGTAGCCGTAGACGTTAGCTATCACGTCATTGTTCGTTACTCCTGCAGTCCTTAGGCATCTAGCCACTAGGTCCCTCCAAGTTTCCACGTCCTTCGCGGTGTAGGCCCCCACGCTCGGGACGCCTGTCGTCCCGCTTGTCATGTGCCATCCCACTAGCTCCTCGAAGGGTACGGCGAGGAATTCTCCGCCATAAGGGTACCCATCCCTCCTGAGTTCTTCCTTAGTCGTGAAGGGTAACTTGTGGAGGTCGCTCGGACTTCTCAGTTCGTCCGGCGAAAGTCTGGCCTCCTTCATCCTCCTTCTATAGAACGGACTGGAGTTCCAGACCCTCTCCACTAAGGCCCTAAACCGACTTAACTGGACCTTCTCGATCTCCTTCACGCTCAGTCCCTGCGGATCGGTCTCATCCACCGTGAAATATCGTCTAAAGCAAAACAATAAAGTTTCCATAAAAAGGGGGAGGCTCGCGCCTTTTTCTTCAGTTTCTCAAACCTCTTAATGGACCCCAGAGAAGCCTATCGGATAAGGGTAGCCTCAGATCCCTTCACGATCAGGGGAAAAACACTCTTTACCATGACGTGGATTGAGGGATCGAAGTATAAGTCCTCCATATTCTCATTCGATGGTTCGAGGGTAGAGAGGCTGACCTTCACGGGATCAGAACGACTGGGAAGGATCTACGACAACTCTTTCTACTACGTCCAAAATAGAGAAGGGAAGGACAGGTTAATCGTGGTGGAGGCGGGAAAGGAACCTAGGCAGTTGTTTGAAGCGTGCAATATCAAGAAGTTCATGCCCACTCGAGACGGATTGCTCGTTATGGCCCAAGAGTGTGCAGATCTCAAGTCCCCTTACTACGCGAGGAAAGTGAAGTACAAGTTTGATGGGCGTGGACTGCTAAGGACACGTGACTCCCTCTACTACGTGGGAGAGGAATCGAGGAAGTTGGTGAGTGGAGAGTTCGATGTCGTGGATTTCTCTCACTCGGGAGGGAGGACAGTAGTTGTCACGACTGAGGGAGACGACGACGTTGGACTCCAGGATGTCTACGATCTCGATTTGAACACTGGAGAAAGAAGGAAGGTGACCGACGGTTCAGGAATCGTACTGGCAGTGGCACTTTCTCCTTTAGGGGAACTCGCTTACCTTGGCCATAGAAAGGGAAAGGCACCTTGGGCCTCTAATGAGGTTATCTTCCCTGAGAGGGGAAGGAGTTACTTATGTGGAAACAATTGCGGTAGCAAGGTCCTTTCCGACCTCTTCGATTCTACTACAGACAAACTGCAGTGGACAGATGCCATCTATGTAGTAGGGCAAATAGGTGGAGACGCCCTTCTCTTTAGGATAGACGACAAGCCCGAGGAACTGACAGAGCGTGGAATGAGCGTGAGGGGATTCGACGCCTCAGATGAGCTGGCATTGGTTTACAGTACTCCCCAGAAGCCTTCATTGCTCAAGTTCCACAGCGACTACGATCCGAATCCAGGCGTCAAGGGACTCTCCCCTATCAACGTTAAGGTTGGGCAGATCGAGGGTTGGTTAATAGAAGTGTCCAAGGACGCCCCGACCATCCTCTTCGTCCACGGCGGCCCTCACATGGCTTACGGGTCAGCCTACTTCGTGGAGTTCCAATTCTTCGCCTCCAACGGCTTCAATGTGGCGTACGTTAACCCTCGGGGGAGTCAGGGCTACGGTGAGGAGTTCGCGAAGGTCTGTGTGGGAGATTGGGGTGGAGGTGATATGAATGACCTCATGAACTTCGTTTCTCACCTAAGGGACAAGGAGGGGTTAAAGGGTAAGTGGGGAGTTACCGGAGGTTCCTACGGTGGCTTCATGACCAACTGGATAGTCACCCACTCCAACCAGTTTTCAGCTGCTGTGTCAGAGAGGGGGATATCGAACTTGCTCAGTATGTGTGGAACCAGTGATATCGGTTTCTGGTTCAACGCGATCGAAAGCGGGATAGACGACCCGTGGAGTCCAGAAGGTATAAGGAAGTTGATGGAGATGTCTCCAATTACATATGTGTCTAGGGCGAATACGCCCGTGATGCTGATACATGGCGAAGAGGACTATAGATGTCCTATAGAGCAGGCTGAGCAGTTCTTCGTTGCTCTGAAAAGGAAAGGTGTAGAAGCTGTACTTGTTAGGTATCAAGGAGATGGGCACGAGCATGCTAGGAGGGGGAGGCCAGAAAATATGGTAGATAGACTTGAGATCAAATTAAAATGGTTTAGAGAAAAACTTAATAATAATAAAAAGGAAAAATAAAGGAATTAATAGTAATACCCTCCCGACGAACTCCCAGAGGATGAGCTGCTAGGCGAGGTAGTGGCCGGTAAAGTGAGCACCCAGGGTACTGGCTTAACGAATATCAGGTTTATTACGACACCGTCTCCTAGTAGTATTGGAACGTGGAATATGTACGTCTTCCCGTTCCAAGTCCACATGTTAGCTCCTTGATCTGGAGTTATCATCACTGTGATGAATGGTTTGCTGGCGGTGTAAGAGAAGGTTACATTGCCATTTATTGCATAGGCGAAGACGATGGAAGGAACTTGTCCTGCCTCAGGAGCAGTGACGTTCTGCGGCGCATAGAATACCACGGAGAAGTTGTAGTCGCTCAAACTCCCCGAAGGTGTGGTTATGGTGGTTCCGGGCTGTATTACAACCCACGTGTTCCCCGCATCCACTACGCCTCCCTGAGTTCCGTTAATCTGATACGTGTATGCAGCTATGGGGGTCAAACCGTAGGCCTCCCCTATCTTCACGTATGTCTGAGTGGGTATGTGTCCTATGGGATGGTTAGCAGATTCGAATACCCATATCACCGGCTTGAAGAAGACTGTATTGACCATAACGTCCTGACCATATATCCAGACGTCTGGGAACTTATATGAACCACCAGTGTAGACTGTTCCATTGAAGCTTCCACCAAACCACGTCCACGAGGTCCAAGTTGATGGAGCCCCCATGACGACGGTTATGACGCCATCCGGAGCCCCAGAGGCGTTGACTAGAGATATGGTCGGAGTTATTTGACCATCAACCTCGAAAGCGTAAGCAAAGAGAGGCGTTAGGTAGGGCTGTAGACCTGGGTAACTAACTCCCTCCATGCTGAAAGTCACCAAAGAGAAGTTGTACAGGTCCTTCATCGATCCCCCCACTTCTGCATAGGTTCCAGGCTTCACTATCGCTATTAGGTTGCCTACTTGGAGGACAGCGCCCTGAGTCGCGTTAACTTGGACTGTCTGAATTCCATTTACTATAAACGTCGGTGTGTTGGTGTATCCAGGCGCGTCGGAACTGAGTGGAACCATGGAGGAACTCATCGTTTCGCTGACTATCTGCCATCTTGCTGTGGTAGTGTTGTACTGCAGGTTCGCGGTGACATTTAAGTGAATGTCGTATATCATAGGGAAGTTGGGCTGTCCCGCGGCTACAAAGCCAATGAACGCACTGTCGTTAGCCGTCACTATGGCCTGTGCTTGGGAGGGCGATAGAGTCACCGATACCATGGGTCCTACTGTAGAACCGTTGGGGAGCAGGTTCTGTGCATACATCACCGCGAAAATAAAGTAAGTGTCCCACTCTTGGAATAACCTGGTGATATTGGAGCCTGTGTAGCTACCTGTCTTGAAGACAGGGGGTAGGGAGCCTGACAAGGTCAGTGTAGCTCCTGGAGCGAAGCCAGACGATATTACGTTGGCAGGGAACTCGGCCCCCATCGCGTTCAGTTGGGATAGAACTAGCTCGGTTGCCTGAGCTGCTTGCATCGAGTGTTGAGAGGGATAACCCGCTATCACAGTGGAAGGCGGAACTTCATTTCCTATCCACGTTAAGTGAGTTATCTTTCCGTTGACCACCTCTACAGTTACAGATGCGTTGAATACCTGAAGCAGAACTGGGTCGTTTAGGGGAGCCACGAAATACTGTACTACTGCAGAAATGGTGTAGACGTTACCGCTCCTGGAGAAGGTTGGCAATGCAGTGGTATAGAAGTAAACCGTCTCATACGTCCCGAAGAACTGGGAGAGCCAAGAGCTATTGAATGTGTTTAACGTGTATGTGCCAGGGAAGGGGACGCCTGTAATGTTTGCGGTGAAGTTCGACGCCAAGAACGGTGTTACGTCTTCCGGCGACTCTATTGCTATCCCATCAAGCATCTGAAAGAATGAGGATAATGACGTTCCTAGTGTGGAGGCATTGACTGACTGCAGGGCATTGTACTTTTGTTGTAAGGCCGCGTAAGCTGACTCAAGCGAAGCGTACTCTGAGGAAAGTTGAGAGTAAGAGGAGTTAAGTGACTTGTAATTTGACTGCAGAGAACTGTAAGATGAGCTGAGCGACTGATACTTCGCCATTAGCGAGTTGTAGGAGCTCATTAGGGACTGGTACGAACTGTTGAGTGAACTCAGCTTCGATTCTGTGGAGTTTACCTGAGTGGAGAGGGAACTTATCTGGGACTGAAGTGAAGAGACCTTTCCGAGGGTCATTCCATACTCTACGAACCCTATTGCTGCTACTACCACTAAAATCACGAGTATTACCCCGAAAACTACCGTCTTCGTGTCCATGTTCTCTACCATCGAGCGTAAGACTACACCATATAAACTTTTTCCAAGATTTAACACATCAATGACTCTATTTGATGTGATGGAGAACCATTTTTTTCAAATAACTGACAATCTGGGGGTATGTGACCTGTTGTTCTGATATTGGTAGAATGGATTATATATCTTATATTTAAATTGAATAAAAATTTAAAAGTAAACTTCTTTTTTATTTTCTGATATTCTGCTTTGGTCAACTTCTTTGGTCCAAGAAGAATTACTCCCCCAATTTTAGAGTAGGAAATTCGCGAAGTCGAATTAGGTAATGAAAGAACGAACCAAGCACATCTTCTACCGAACGATGTCTCATTCCTCTATTCGGAACCACTTCCATGTTAACCAACGAAAGGATGGCATTCACAGTCAACATGTGGTCTCACCGCAGCCTGGTGAAGGTAATCGAGAGTGAACTACTTCGCCCCTATGGACTACATGCTTGCGGCGAGAATTTCCTGCACCTCCGAGCGACTTCGATCCTCATTTGTAGTGGAGTTTCCATAGAGTCCGTTCCGTGGTGCCCAGCGACCTAGTTGTCTCCTCGAGTTCGAATGTAGAAGTTTTTCCACGAGAGGTTTCCTCGAGGAGGAGTTGCGCCCACTTAACTCCTTACTTTTTAATTCGCGCTACTCTTGACTTAGCTCCCTACGCGAGCTAGTTGCGTGAGTTCCCGTTGGTTCAAACTGTATGGTAACGTGATTAATGCCGTAACTGGTCAATAGCCTCTCCACTTCCGTCCTCTTCTCCTCCAATTGGCTTAGGGTCGATTTCGGATCCTCTTCAGCGTGGAGGGTCGCAATTATCATGTGATCACATATGGTCCACACGTGAACATGATGAACCCCAGGAAGGATAGTCCTAATTCGATTCTCCACTTCCTCAACATCTACAGGGGACCTCTCCATCAGAACATTGAAGGATGTCCTGAGAGAGCCAAAGTTCAGGATAACGAAAAGTAGTGCCAATGCTGCAGAACAAAGGGGATCAAGATAGAACTGTCTCGTTAGCAAAATAACGAGGCCGGCAAGTGCGCCCACTGCATACTGTATGAAGTCCGAGATGGAATGAAGCACCAACGCCTTCTGTTCAAGTCCACCCTTACCTCTCGTAATAGGGGCTATGAGAAGGGCCGCGGCGGTCGAGAGAATTAGTGTTAATGTCGGAATGTCATGTATCCCAAGATCCAAGAAAAGAAGGGAGATCCCTACTGAGGCGACGCTTCCAATTATGACTGCCCCACCGTTCGCTAAGGCAGAAAATATCTCCAAACGATGTAGGCCGTATGTGTAGAGACGCTGATCTTTTATGGAGACTAGGGCCAGCGAGGAAAAGGAGATTGTAAGTGCGTCTAGCAGAGAATCAAACGACTCAGTTAGGAGAACGGGACTCCTCCCGTAGAACGAACCAAATACCAGTGTGAGGAAAACGCACCAGTACAGAATAGCTCTCGTAGATCTCAACCGATCCCAAGAATAGTCGGGACGGTGTGGTTTATACTTATCTCAAATCCTGCTTGAAGTTGTTCTTCGGAGCTTCACAACTTCTTGAAGGTCAAGCGCGTGAGCCAGTAGATCGACTTGAGTACACCTACAGTGTTGTTGAGATTAAGTGTCGAATACTTCAGGGAGGATTCGCCCTTGGTGTCTCTCAGTTCCTTAAACACCCATTCTATGCTATCAAACACCCTATCTATCATGTACTGTACCAACCGCTGGGCCACCTTGTTTCCCAGTCCTCCCGTGAAAGTAGGTATAGAGTCCCTTATGACCTTCAAGTTCCATCTCCAGCTTATGTAGAGCAGGTCCCAGTACCTAGCCGGAAGTTTCTTTAAAGAGGGAAACGGATTGTCCCGGATCATGGTGTTACCCATTGGTACCACTGGAAGTGGAAATATGTAGGTCTTGAATCCGTGGTCAATTATTGACTCCACCAACCTTATACTTTCCTCTACGTCTTGGTCGTTTTCTTCTGGGTAACCTATAGTCATCGTGTAGCAAGGGTAAATGTAGCTCTCGTTCATCACTGCTGTCGCCTTTATCACCAGATCTCCCCAGTCCCCAATACTCCACGGAAAAGCCTTCGCCCTCATGTACTTACGAAGGATCTTTTCACTCCCAGTCTCCAGTCCTACAACTGGAGCCGCGGCCCTCACCCTGTCGTATCTAGAGATCTCCGCCATGGATTTAACCGTCTTTGGACTGTCCATCACCGCACCTATTGATATGTGAGGAAACCAAGCACCATCCATACCGGCGGACATGGTAGTCTGAAACAGCTTCACTACAGCGTCATGATTCACCCTTAGCTTACTGGATCCATAAAGGAGGATATCGTCAGTGACGAACTCAACCCTCTCCGCACCACCGCGCTTATTGACCTCAATCTCCTTTTGCACGTCCTCGAGCGGAATCGATAAGAAGGTGTCGGGAGTTATGGAACAGAACCAACACCCTCTAGGACATCCACGAGTAACCTGCACCTCTCCCAGTCGCGCGGGATTGACAATGGTCGGTATTTCACTAACCTTAGGCTTCCTACCCTTCACCGCTGGCGGTGGTGTTCTACCCTCCAACACCGACTTTACTAGGGGGGGAAAGTCTAGCTCACCGTGGCCGTAGAATAGCGTGTCTATCCAGACAGGTCTCTCTTTCTCCAATTGCCAAACTCCAGGTCCACCCACTATGACCTTGAAGCCGTACTTTGCCTTCAATTTCATTACTTCCTCTCCTAACTCCCTAAAGAGCTCGGCAGTCCACGTAGGTCCCCCACCGAACAGCATGGAAAGTTTCATGCTCACCGGCTCAAGGCCTAGGGGATCGTGAACCGTCAATCCCAACACCTTTGTCTGAGGGGACACTACGTGCTTGAGTTCGTCTGGGGGAGTCACATATACTTCGTCCTCTGAGAAGCCTGCTCTCAATAGGGAGGCCTCCACTTTCCTGAGGGCATAAGGAGCGACTACAGCCTTTCCTCCCCTTGACTTGACCCTGGGAGTGAAGAAGACCTTCACGAAGGCCTGTGGAACTAGCCTGCTGGGCATGCAAGCTACATAACCCATTACGCTGGAGCCACCGTAGTCGGTGAAGGAACCTCTATCTGCGGTAAGAACGACTGTAGCACCCATAAACCTTCATTTACGTGAAGAAGTAATAAATTTCCACATAAGGTGGTATAAACAACAACTTACACAGAAACAGTGAGCGAGGGGAATGTAAATGCTAGTTTAGCTAACTAAAGATTTATAAATTCATTTCTAGTCATAAAGAGTGGGAAAGTCCCATAAAGCCCTTTCGAGTAAGAGGCTCATCTCCAAGAACCGATTCAAGCCGAGTCGAAGCGGCCTAAGATAGCAAGCACCTCAAGAACTTAAGGACATGTACGCGAAGCTAGAGAAGCGGTTCGCCTGCAACTACCACGTCATCGTGATGAGGGACATACGAGTTAAACAACTGTTCTACAAGTCCTTAAGATCTATGAGAAAGAGATTACGATAGGTCTCCCTTCCACGAACTTGGAACTGTGACGAAGTATAAGGTAGGGAAGTACTGTGAGAGGTTTAATCCTGGTAGATCCTAAACACACTTCGAGGAATTGTGCCAGATACAGCTGACTTCCTCCCCGCCCTGGAAGGGACGAGGGTTCCCTCCCAGAGGGATCGTCGTTCCCACCACCGGTTCGGGTTTACATGTCTCGTTTGGTGGGCAGTCGAGTGGATCAGAGATCCACTCCCATTTGAAGAGGAGGGGACTTTCATCGCAAAGCTCTAGTCCCTTAAGGGAGAAGAGAGACGATGGTTGCTCCTCCCACAGTCCCATTAAACCTTCGATCGAGCTGGGGAGGAGCGTCGTTAGTACCACTAAGAGAAATTTCACAAAGAAGTATTTAAATATATAAGGGGGCTATCCATCCCCGCCGTGAAAGGCGAGGCTTTCCGCCCCCTTAACCCCAATTTTTGTAACTTGAAGGAAAGACCTAACTTTGAAAGATCACGCCTCCACAAATGCCTTGTGAGGTCGGGTAGCTGACCAGAACTACAACGGTCCTCTTAACGTCCTGAAGAGGTCGGAGATAAGGCAGCTCTCATTGGAGCTCTGCCCTCTACCGTTAAGCAAGGTGGGGGCAATGAGGAGGAAGCCCCGCCCATGGAGACGGGGTAATTAAGTCTGACATAAGCCTCCATTAGCGGCCATGCCAAACCAACTCGTGGGGGCTTTCTAAAAAGGGGTGGATGAGCAGGAAGTTTTCGAGGGAGTCAAGTAAGGGGCCTGTCATCCCTTCTCGATATTTAACCAAGGCCTTTCCCGAGCTCCCCTCCCAAGATAGGCACTCATTTTAAATAACAGAGACAACTCAATTTAATCTAAGACAGTAAAGTAATCCCCCATCTAAGTTAAGCTAGAGTCTAGCATCCCCTTTGGAACTTTAGGTTAAGAGGCCATCCACGAGTAGAGCAGCCAGGCACCCTTAGAGCCTCATAGCTCACTTAGGCTGTTCGGTTACAGAGATAATATCTAGAGCCTCAGCGTAGAGAAATCCCAAAATCACCCATCCAAAGAACACGTCCTGAATAGACTTGGGTATTTCAGGTAACGAGAATAAGAGAACCCATACAGAGACTCCAGTCGCCACCAATGCTACGCTAAGCTCCACTACTCTCTTCCATCCCTTCATCAGAGACATTCTAAGCAAGGAGAAGTTGGCCGACAAATGTATTAAGATGTTACAGAATCCAGCTAACGCTCCAAGAGCGAGGAACGTGTAGTAAATTCCGAGCCCCAAGGCCATCAAAGTGATCGTTGCCACGAATATTCCACCTACAACGCCTTCGGCCAAGAACGGTCGACCCTTGGTCTCCTTAGAGAAAATGTAAGGAAACCTGCGATCCTCCGCCATTGCTTTAAGTGTTCTAGAGCCGGCCAGCACATAAGCCATACCCCCCATCACCCCGTCGCTAAGTGCTACGAAACCTAGCCCCAACGTCCCTAATGGACCCAATCGCTGAAGAATGTAATCCACGAGATTTCCGGTGAAGCCTATCTCTCCTAGACCGTAGAAGAATAAGGTGGCCAAAACTCCACCAACTAACAACACCGCTATCGCAGCCCTGCCTATAGTGGTTTTAGCGTTCTGTGCTTCACCTCCAAGCGGTGCTATGGAGCCATAGCCGGTAGGTATTCCTAGACCAAATATAACAGCTGCTGCTAGTTTGGTAGGAAAGGAGATTGGATCGTAGAAAGCCCACCCAGACTCGTGCATGAAAAACAAGGATAGTCCTATTAACACCGCCATCTCCACTGTGGACATAACTAAAGCATAAGTAGCGGAAGTTCTAACACCTGCCAAGACCAAGGAAATGGCTAAAATCGAAACACTTAGCGCTAACACCCATTGTGCAACCCCAGTCGTCACGTACAGCACGTAGGCCCCACCAGCCAAGAGAGTACCTCCGTAAGAAAGGGCATAGAGAAGGTAGCTCCATCCCGTTTCCAGTCCCAACCTCGATGTGAGGGAATAAAAGGCGTAAACGTAGTATCCACCTCCTCGCTTAAATCTCTTTGAAAGGTAGTAAACTACAAGTCCGTTAAACAACACAACTATTGTAGCGATGAGCATTGCGAAGGACGCTGCCCTTCCGGCCTCGGCCACCATGACTGTCCCAAAGGTGAGAAGGGATATGAAAGGGGCTTGCCCCCCAAACGAGAGGAAGAAGAGCTCGCGAAAACCCAACTTTCGTGAGTTATGGGGGACTACCCTCTCTTTTTCCATTATCGATAATACGAGTGTACAATGAATTTATGCGTTATGTGTCCTGTTCGCTGGTGCATTTCAGCCCAAACTTTAAGATCAGTGGAAAGACATTTTCCTTGAGATGTCCAGGTTAGCATTCGTCCTTTACACAGACCCAGAACAAAGGAGCGAGTTGGTGAAGGCTCAACACGCCCTTCAAGCGGCTATTCAGCTCAAGAGGAAGGGTCACGATGTTAAGGTATTCTTCGACGGTCTTGGGGTAAAGGTGCCCTTGCACGAGAAAACAAGGGAACTTGTAGACGAGGCTATGAAGGAAGGTATCGTAGCAGGAGCGTGCGGATACTGTGCCTCGCCACCTCACGTTAACGTGACAGAGAAGGTGAGAAAGGCTGGCCTCCAACTCGTCGGGGACGAGAGTCGTCATAGGGACATCTCTATGTTTATGGACGAGGGATACCAGCTTGTTATAGTCTGACTTCCTTCCACGCTGGTGATTAATGTAGATTCGGTTAGTCGGTTTTCAAATCCAACTTGAGATTACGCCGCGATAAGTGATGGAGCTCAGAGCTGCTTTAGGAGACTCTTGAGTACGAGAAATATTGATTTCCCTGTCAGACAAAGGAGGAATGACATCAGCATGATTAGACATTAACTTCAATACTGGAAAGCGAGGCCCCGTTCTTCCGATTTCTATTCGAACAACAGAGACCTTTTCACGAGGGTAGTTTACTTCATGAAAGATCTTTTTAAATGTGAGCGATGAGTAGTTATTATGGTGAGCATAGTGGACCTGGTAAAGAAGGAACTGGCCAAACAGGTAAGCGATCTCACTAGAGAGTTCTACGAGGAGGTGTATCCACCTGTGGATCTCTACGAGGAGGGAGGTTACCTCACAGTTAAAGCCGACTTGGCCGGGTTCAAGAAAGAGGACATCAACGTGAGGGTCGTGGGACAAGATACGCTTGTAATTTCTGCATCTAGAGAGTCTAAAAAGCAGGGAGTAGAATACCTGACCCAAAGGCCAAGGAAAGTGGAGAGGCACGTCAAACTGCCAGTGAAGGTGGCAAAGGACGCTGAGGTGATCGGTAGGTATGAGGATGGTGTGCTCACGCTGAGGATACCAGTCGAGGGCGCAGTGAAGGTCAAGATCGAGTGAAGACGAAGGACAATCCTAACAATGCAAGTAGAATTGAAAGGACTTCGTCTCTTGTCAAAACGTAAAGGACCACCGCTCCCACCATTACAATCTGCGGAAGATAGTTCCTACTCCTTTTGCTTCCTACAATTACGGGAGTTCTTCTCTGGGTCAAGAGGGACAGCCTGAGACGGTTCGTTAAAGTGCTTACTACATCCCTGACC
This sequence comes from Sulfodiicoccus acidiphilus, assembly GCF_003967175.1. NCBI lineage: Archaea > Thermoproteati > Thermoproteota > Thermoprotei > Sulfolobales > Sulfolobaceae > Sulfodiicoccus > Sulfodiicoccus acidiphilus. The sequence goes on from NZ_AP018553.1 coordinate 2,235,672, forward strand.
TCCTCTTCCATGGCCTCTCTAGCTAGTCCCTCGTCCTCTAAGAATTGGGTAAGGACTCCTATGAAGTCGAAGCTCGGATCTATTGTCCTACATATTCCCTCCAACTCGTTAGTCATCCTCATGTAGAGAACCATCTTCTGAGGTAACCTCAAAGGAAACTTGTAAAACACTTGATCGGCCAGCTTCATGAAGTCCTGTAGCTCCATCTCGTCCACCTGTATTCCTTGCATTGACTTCATGAAAAGGCCTATGCCCTCTGCCAGAACCTCCCTATCTGCCTCTGGCTGGATAGCACCTAGTTGATCTAAAATTCTGACTAGACCGTACGGGTCTTGTCTTATCAAGTTCACATACGCCCTCACCAAGTTCCTCCTAGTGATTCTATCGAGTGAGCCGACCATTCCGAAATCGTAAAGTATTAAGTTACCTTCTTTATCCACTGCCAAGTTGCCTGGGTGTGGGTCAGCATGGAACAATGGTTTCTCCAATAACATGGTCATGAACACTTGGAATATCCGGTACGCGAGTTCCCTTCTATCCACAACTTTGGACGCCTCATCTGAAGTGACTTTATAGCCAGGTAGATACTCCATAACTAAAACGCGTTTTGTGGCCCTCACCACCTTGGGGGTCCTGATCCTGCTGAAGTCGCTGAGTTCGTCGGTTATCCTTTTAATGTTCTCAGCTTCCTTCACATAATCCATCTCTTCGAATATCCTCTTGGAAAAGTCGTCAACTATCACCTTGACCGACTCTACTAAAGAAGTGTCAAAAACGAACCTAAGATAGGGCAACAGGGCCCTAACTATCGCAATGTCCTGCTCCACCAACTTTCTGACATCGGGCCTAAGCACCTTTATGGCGACTTCTCTGCCATCTCTCAATCTCCCCACGTGGACCTGTCCCAAACTGGCTGAAGCTATGGGGACTTCCTCCACACTATCTAGATCAGGAACGTCATTAATTATAGCACCCTTAACCCTTTCGAAAGGCTCTGGTGTGACTTCGTCCTGGAGTCGTTGGAGCTCCTTGAGGTATGGCTCGGGCATAACATCGGCCCTGACGGACAGAAGTTGCCCAAGCTTAATGAAAGTCGGACCTAACTCCATTATGGAGTCCACGAACTTCTTAGCCTCTCTCCTCATCTCTTCCTCCGAAGGTTGCTTGTCGTTTAGTATGTCTCTTCTGAAATCTCTGTACCTCAAGACTCGAGGGAGCATCTTCTCGATTATCTTCAGGGTTCTTCCGACAGGCAACATATGCCTCTACTTATTTAACACGACCGTAAAAAGTAATTAGAAATGTTGTCTCACTGTTTACTTATGCAGCGGGCAGAATTTATATGGACGACGAAACTTAAAAGATTCACAGTTGACAGTTTTCCAGTATTCCACGTTCAGGGGAATATCTTAACTGGATGGGGGCGTTTGCCTCTTATGGAACCCTCTTATGGAACTAGGAACTTAGGAAATGCTAGAGAAATGGGCTTCGTAGGGAAGTCAATAGAGAAGAACCAATAATACCGCCGAAAGCTCACCAAACAACTTGTCCTCACGTTAAGCTAACCTAGTTACCATCGTAAACGGGGTCCATAAGAGGGTTAGACTCTACCGTGAACTACGCCGTCCTTACGGAAGGGACGTCCTCGCCTCGAAGATCTCCTCCTTCCTGAGGAAACCTCGATCCTCCTTCACCATAGCGGAGGTCCAGAGGGGCCTTCTGAAACTCACCGCGTGGAAGAGGGGTTAAGGAAGGTAGTTTTTCCACAGACTTCAGTTCCCCAGTCCCGAGGATACAACTAGCTTTTACAGCCGAGGTCTAATAATTGTGGTCCAGATCTGGCATAAAATCGATTTAAGCTGCATTTTCACCACTGGTTCCAATTCCTCCACCACTGCTACCCTTCTAGTTCTCTCAAGTGCCTTCAGAATTAGCCTCTTTGGCAAGGGTACGGGGGTAGAAAGCTTAAGGATCGACGCTTTAATTCCCATGTCCTCCAAAGTTTCTTTCACGTAAACGTACCCTATACCGGAGGCCAAAACCAACACTTCACCTTCTCCCTCGAGCTCGCTCATCTCTTCCACCGCTTCCTTTGCCACCTCCCACCTCTTCAGCTGCTCCTTTCTGTTCCTCCTTGCATTCTCTGGAACTAACACATACCTAGAGGGGTCCTTTCTGGACTTTCCTCTCACTGGCTCAGCAGGAGCGAGTAGTTCAACCGGTTCCCTGACATGGCTCACCCTAGTGTTCGTCCTCAACATTACAGGTTGCTTAAGTCGAGCACTGAGCTCGAATGCCTTGAAAGTAAGTTGATGAGCACTCTTAGGATCGTATGCTTCGACAATTGGGATAAGGAATTGTAGCGCGAAGTACCTATTGTCCTGCTCGTTTTGAGATGACCACATCGAAGGATCGTCGGCCGACACTAGAACCAGGGCTCCTTCAACACATGTATAGGAGGAACTTGAGATAGCGTCGGCGGCCACATTGAGTCCCACATGTTTCATCGAGGCCATGGCGTAGGCTCCCGTGATAGCTGCACCGTAGCTTGTCTCGTAAGCCACCTTCTCGTTAGTGCTCCACTCAATGTAGACCTCCTTACTAAACTTAGGGATAGACTCCAAGATCTCAGTGGAAGGCGTGCCAGGATACCCGGTTGCGACAGAGACGCCTGCTGCCACAGCCCCAGCGGCTATAGCTTCGTTACCTAAAACGAGCCTGATCTCTGTCTTCATTCAACGGTCGCAACGATTTAAACTTTATAAATATTCGTTGGATGAGTTATCCTCAATGTTAAAATTTAACACGTGCAACATGAACAAGTATACGCCATTTCCCTTTTAAAGCAATATCGACCAAGCTGAGGGCATGAACAGGAGAAACGCATGGACCGAGTTCAAAAGGGAGGTTATGAAGGGAGAAGGGAAGTGGATTCCAAGAAGGCTTGAGAGGGTGAGGAAGTTAATAGAGCAGGACCCTAACGTGAGCATGGTTAAGTGTGCTGGTATCCTAGAGACGGACGCAGTGGTACTCAACAGGTACATCTTCAGCCTCATGAGACTCAGGGTCGGACCTCAACCACCTAAGTCTACCGCTAACATACTAACGCCGGACCAAGGAACATCGTGAGCTATTACCTTAGCTCCGTTAAGACCTGAAGCGCCAAGGGCCACGTAGAGGGGCCTTAGCAGTCCTTCAGGTTGAGCTGCATTCCATTCTGGCCTAGACTCCAGATCCAATACCGATGGATCTCCTCGTTCAAGTGCTTCAATTAGGATCGAGTCAAACTTAGATTTCTTCGGGGGTGTCTTGAAGTACATCAGATCGAGTCTGTGGGTAGGAGATCCTGTAGCGAGGAGGAGTACTCTTCTCCCGGCTGAGGCTAGAGCAATCGCCTTACCCAAAGCTAGGTGCTCACTTATTGGGCCAGTCGTGATGGAGATCGCTACCGCCTTAACGCCCTCTGGAAACATGTACATTAGGGGGATCCACGCACCATGATCTAGTCCCCAGCTCTCATCTTCCCTCACCGGTACACCTTCACTCTTGGCCCTTCTAACTATATCCTTCGCGAGTTTAACGTCATTCTGAGCAGAGTAACAGTATTGATACAACTCCGCTGGGAAACCGTAGTAGTCTTGAATGCACTCCAATTTCTCCTGTATTTCCACTAAGTGTACACCGTCCCAAGAGACGAAATGAGGACTGACCACGACTACAGTCTCAGGATCAATGCTCGTCTTAATTTCCTTTCCTAGTCTCGATAGAACACCCTTCCAAGCTACATCCTCCACCAGAATAGTAGGTGAACCATGTGAGGCAAATATACTCCGCATGAGACTAAATGTTCCCCTAAGGAAAATAAGAGAGTAAGTGTAGTGGAGTAAAGTGTCAAACGTGAAAATTTCTTAAGCCTCGCTACTTCTCTCCGCACTCTCAACTCATCGTTTTATTGTGAGTTATACCATATCCACTGGTGGACCTAGGGTCTTCTGAAGCCTTAACGACACACTCAACTCCTGTCCTGGGTGTTTACGTAGTTCAGTACCTCTCATTAACGCAAGGAGTTACAAAGGACCGAAAGCCTCGCCCTTCAGGGCGGGGAGGAAGTCATAGACGTGTTGTACTCAGGATTGCGAACGACCCTGAGATATGACAACCAGACCCCTTACCGTTAATGTGTGTGATCATAAGAGGGGAGAAATTAGAGGAAAGTATCGGTACCTGAAAAGTTAGGTTAGTCTAGAAGTCAATGAGAGAGCAATGTTCTCACCTTCTCAGCTTCGTAGACGGGTAGACTACAGGTGTTACCTACACAGACATAAGCCCTGGAACCAGTGCCGTAAGAGAGCATTGCCCTCAAGGGAGGTGGGAGTTCGTCCTTCCTGTCAGGTGTAACTCTTTCCACCAACTTCAGAGGGTGGTAAATGGAGAGAGCAGATCTGTGAAGCGAATCGGCCTTGGAGTCTCCCTCATCAATCACGACCACGTGAGCCGCTCCCCTCAGGATAGCGTCAAGTGATCCTGCTACACCCGCATAAAAGGGGGGATTAGTGAGTATCCTGGAAGTTATCACCTTTGCGATAGAAGGGTCAAACTCGACCTTACCTCCTATCCACAACTTGATCCACGTCTTGAGAGCTATGGAGTTGGGGGACTCGTTCGGAGTATCAGCCATCGTCACTTCGTCGGAACGTGCAGAGTCCACGAAGCCTTGCGAGGTCTTGAAGGAAAATAGCCTGTCCCACACCCTGAGGGCCGAGTCTAGGTAATTAATGCGACCTGTCACCTCATACGCTGATAGTAAGGCCGACGCCGAGGCGGCGTAGTCTTCCATGAGGGGTTCTCCTCCACCTAATCTCCTTCCTGCGGAATTCAACTTATCGATCACTCCTAAAGCCTCCCTCGCACCTTGCCCTAGAATCACGCTTGTAAGCAATAGGGCTTCTCCGATTCTCGAGTTCGTGTAAGTGTAAAGGTTGTCGTCCACGTTAGGCTTCTTTCTACTCTCCTCCCTGTACTTACGAAGTCTTTCCCTAAGTTCGCTCAACTTCTTTTGGGCCTCGAACTGGTCTGTGGATAGTCTCCTGGTTAGCTCGTAAAGGCTAGCAGACCTTTTCAGGACTTTCCTTCCCTCGACCTCTGGTGACGCTCTAAAAGAAAATAACCAAATCCCTAATTGAAAGTCATCTCCTAGGGCTTCCTGAAGCTCACCCTCTGTCCATGTGTAATACTTTCCCTCCACTCCCTCACTATCGGCGTCTAAACTGTTGGCGAATCCACCCTCGACCTTCATATCCCTCAGGAGAAAGGATGAAGTCATAGAGATGCAATCAAGGAACTCAGGATCCTTTGTCTCCAAGTAAGCGCTAAAGTAGTCTAGGAGGAGCTCTGCGTTATCAACCCCGAGTTTCTCGAAGTGAGGAACCCACCACTCCCTGTCTACGGAGTACCTATGGAAGCCTCCTCCTACTTGGTCGAATATACCACCGAAGTACATCTTAGTTAGAGTGAAGGAGACCAACTTCCTGTAGGAATTGTCACGTGTTCTGAACCACTGGGAGAGCAGTAGCTCATCTACAGTGGGGTGAGGGAATTTCATGCCGTTCCCCAAACCTCCCTCTTCAAGGTCAAAGTTGGAGATGATGAAGTTGATCACCTGGTCTACGACTTCGGGTGTGGGTTCAAGCTCCTCAACCTCCCTCGACTCAGCGAGAAAGCGGACTACGGTGTTGGCAGCTACGTTCAACTTCTCTCTCTCTTCTTTCCAGATCTTCACTATCTGCCATAGGAGCCTCTTGAAACCAACTTTACCGTACATGTCCTCGGGAGGAAAGTAGGTTCCTCCGAAGAACACTTTACCTTCTGGCGTCAAGAAGGCCGTGAGAGGCCAACCTCCCTCTCCTGTCATGGCAGACACGGCCTGTTGGAGCTTCCTGTCCACGTCGGGCATCTCATCCCGATCAACCTTTATCGGAATGAAGTACTCGTTGAGGATCCTAGCAACCTCTGGATCGGAGTAATTCTGTTGGTCCATCACGTGACACCAGTGACACCAGGAGGCTCCTACGTCAACTAGGATTGGCTTATCCTCCTCCTTAGCCTTTCTAAATGCCTCTTCAGACCAAGTGTGCCAGTCGACCGGCTGATCTGCACTTTCCCTTAGATAGGTACTCGTAGCGTTGGCTAACCTGTTCACGATAGACCAATGGACTTCGCACTCTAAAAAGGTAGTCTTAATACTGCACCCACCGAGCCAACTCCCTCAACTGAGGACCATTAATTGCCCTCCCACGGATCACGATGTACTCTAGGTTATCCGGCCTCAGGTCGGAGGGATCTTCTACCTTCTTAAACAAAGCCAAGTCACCCCACTTACCTACCTCCAGCGAACCTCCCCTCAGTCCTAAGCAAAGGGCTGCGTCAAAGGACGCTGCCCTAAGAGCTCCCTCTAATCCCAAGAACTTGGCCAGAAGGACGATCTCCCTGTAGTTCTCTCCATGTCTACGACTTGAGGAACCCACGTAGTCCGTACCAGCAATTATGGTGACTCCATTATCCCTCGCTATCTTCACATCTTCCTCCATATGTTTCCTGATCAGTTCGCTTCTAGCCTTTCTGACCTCCTCGTTCATTTTTCTAACCTCCAGGCCCACCTCGTAGGTGGCGAGAGTGGGCACGTAGCAGATACCTTTCCTCGCCATTTCCTTCGCTAACGACTCGCTCAGTCCCAATCCATGCTCTATTGTATCGGCCCCTGCGTCCAAGGCGTTCCCTATTGCCTCCTCCCCGTAGGCGTGCATGGCCACCTTCAGGTCCGCCCTGTGGGCTTCATCAACGATAGCCCTGAGCTCCTCTAAGGTGAAGGCAGGTTTGATCTTTCCCCCCGACGAGAAAGCCCCTGAGGCGTAGACTTTTATAACGTCTGCTCCCTGCCTTACACATTTCCTCACGGCCTTTCTACACTCCCATGGGGAGTCGCAATAGAACGAGTAAGAAATGGATTGTCCCATTTCCAGCGGCAAATCCCTGGGATCGTCGTTTCCTCCAGTCTCAGCTATGGAGTAACCAGAGGCGACTATCCTTGGGCCAAGTAACCTACCTTCTTCAATGGCCTCAGCAAGTCCCAGTGCACACTTACTTCCCAAGTCCCTCACTGTAGTGAAACCAGCAGACAACAGTCTAATGGCGTCACCTACGCTCCTCGCAGTCGCTAACGTCTCAGGCACTAAATTCCATTCCAGGAGCCTATCCTCCTTCACTCCAAAGAAGTGAACGTGAGCGTCAATTAGCCCCGGTAGAATAACGTAGTCCCCGGAGAGGCTCTTCTCTCCATTTGAACGACCCACTCTTTCTATCTCACCGCGTTCTACCCTCACCTCAACGTCCTCCCTAAATGACCTCCCGTCGAAGGCTTTCCCCGATACTATCACCGAGTCCACAAGGGAATTCGAAAACTAAGGTATTTAGTCACACATCCCTTATCCTCATTCTTTTACGACCTATCGTAAGTCTTTTTAGAGACGGTGAGAGAGCTACTTGATGATGATTAACAAAGACGTGGAAGTGATTGGGTTAGCCACAGTAGTGGGTTTCTCGATTTTTGCAACGTTTCCACTGACAAGACATACAAACTTAGACCAGAGAAAGGTGGAATTACTTAACGGGGCGGCCATGGGAGTCCTGATATACCTATTGATGGATGTGTTCTCTGGAACCTACTTGCTGGTCGGGGAGAGCGATCCTCTGCCAGAAACTATCCTCCTTTTGGGGATTGTTCTCTCGTACTTAGGATTTCACCTACTTTCCTCGGTCAGGCCGAGGAGGGTGGGTCAGGCCTATCAATCAGCTCAACATGTGTCAACTCTGATAGCCTTGGGTATAGGACTACAAAACTTAACGGAAGGTTTGGCGCTGGGAGGATCCTTCAGATTGGGACTCTCCTCCATAGTGTTACCCTTAGTGGTGGGATCTACCCTGCAGAACGTGACAGAAGGCTTCCCAATCTCGGCCCCTTTCCTCACAGAGAGGCAGAAGCCAGCGGCCAAAACAGTCGGAGGACTTTACCTCTTGGGAGGGGCGCCTACTCTAATTGGCGCAATTTTCTCTTACTTAGCGGCCTCCACCATCCTTGTGGCTTCCTTCAACGGAATAGCCCTAGGAAGTATAATATACGTCTTGATGGAGATGTACAGAGGAACTGTAAAAAGGACCCAACATTTAGGTTTGAGTCCTCACCTTACCTCAGTTGGATTGGTTTTGGGATTCACCGTGGCTTTCCTAGTCAACATGTTTCCATAAGAACGGGATTACGTGCGCTTGATAGAAAGACTTATATAGTACAGTGTAGAAAGATTTATAAATGGAATGGCTTATTCTTTTAGTTTCGAATGGAGGTGAGGGAGTTGACTGAAGAGAAGTCGGAAGGAACTTTGCAGCCTTGTCCACAGGACAAGATAGTATTCGACTACGAAAGAGGAGAGTACATCTGTGAAGAGACCGGTGAGGTAATAGAGGACAAAGTAATAGATCAAGGGCCCGAGTGGAGGGCCTTCACTGCTGAGGAGAAGGAAAAAAGAAGTAGGGTAGGTGGACCTCTCAACCAAACGATACATGACAGAGGTCTCTCGACTATGATAGATTGGAGAGATAAGGACGCCATGGGTAGGTCTTTGGAGCCTAAGAGAAGATTGGAAGTCCTAAGGTGGAGGAAGTGGCAAATCAGGGCGAGAATTCAGAGCAGTGTAGACAGGAACCTAGCTCAGGCCATGAATGAACTGGAGAGGATCGGTAACCTGTTGGGCCTCCCCAAGTCTGTCAAAGACGAAGCGGCCACCATATACAGGAAGGCGGTGGAAAGGGGACTAGTTAGGGGGAGAAGTATAGAGAGCGTGGTTGCGGCCTCCATATACGTTGCCTGTAGGAGATTAAAGGTGGCCAGGAGCCTCGACGAGATAGCCCAGTACACTAAGGCTAACAGGAAAGAGGTCGCTAGATGTTATAGGCTGTTGCTGAAAGAGTTGTCCATTTCCGTGCCAGTTAGTAACGCTCGGGACTACATAACTAGAATAGGGGCACTACTCAACCTCAGCGGGGCATCTATGAAGTATGCTGCAGAAATCTTGGAGAAGGCCAAGGATATGGGACTGACAGCTGGGAAGGACCCAGCTGGATTGGCAGCCGCTGCAATATATATAGCGGCGTTGCTTCATGACGAGAGGAAGACACAGAAGGAAATAGCCCAGGTAGCTGGTGTTACGGAAGTCACGGTGAGGAATAGATACAAAGAGCTAGTTCAAGAGCTTAAATTAGAAATTCCACAACAGTAGAATTTATTGTTTATTCAACTATTCCTCCCATCTTCGCAACTATTTCTCTTAGCTCCTTTTCACAAGATTCGAGTCTATTGAGGAGCTCTTCTCTATCTGGAGAACTGCCCGCAATCTGAACCTCTAGATATGGATCCCCCACTTCCCTACCTTTTGGATGAGTCTTTATATATAGATTATACTTCTTGACCCGAGAGATAACGTGTGGGGCTAACACGGATTCCATTATTCCCCTAGCTTTGAAAGACCTTTCCGCATAGACTACGCTTGGCCTTTTAACCAGATATCGATTCAGGAAATTCTCTAGAACGCTTTCCATTTCGCGAGGCACTCCAGGGGTTGCCAAAATTTCTGTGTGCCCTATCCGAAGATATATGCCGGGTGCTACTCCAGCATCGTTAGGAACTGGGACTGCTCCTTCAGGCATAAAGGCCATCTTCCTTCTTGCCGGCGTCACTTCTATCTCGCCGTACTTGCTCCTTATTTGGTCTAGGGCATCACTGTTCTCCACTAGTCCCCTCCCCAAACCTAGCGCTATACCCTCGGCGGTCCTATCATCGTAAGTTGGACCCAACCCTCCAGACACTACCAACAGTGCTGGGGACCTAGCTAGGACTTCTTTGACCACCGAAGCAATTTCCTCGACTTCGTCCATTACAGCTGTTATTCTCCTCACCACGAACCCCATGGAAGTGAGCCTACGTGCTATGTGAGTAGCGTTAGTATTTGTAGTGTGCCCGTTCAGAAGTTCGTTACCTACAGTCAGAACTTCCGCGTTCATCGACATAAGCTATAAAATCACCAAGAAAGTTATAGGCTTCATGGAGTTGGAGCGCTTCTTCTCAGAGCAAGTGAAAGCCATGAGGTCCTCAGAAATAAGGGACCTCCTGAAGATCACAGAGGGCAGGGAGGTAATTAGTCTCGCTGGCGGGCTTCCAGATCCTTCTACTTTCCCAAGAGAGGACATAAAGAAGATTGCGGAAGACATCATGGACAAGAATTGGGAACGGGCTCTGCAGTATACTGCCACAGGAGGAGTGGAGGAGTTCAAGAAACAACTGATTTCACTGTCCTCGCTTCGGGGAATATCTAAGATTAGAGAGGAAAACCTCTTCGTTACAGTGGGAAGTCAGGAGGCACTCTATATGCTGGCTAACTTGCTGATCGACCCAGGTGACCAGGTGGCGGTTGAGATGCCAACCTATCTAGCTGCTTTGAACGCGATGAGGCTCAGGAAACCTAACTTCCTCGGCGTGGAACTCACCGAAGAAGGTGCTAACCTCGACCAGTTGGAGGAACGTGCGAAGAAAACCAGAGGCAAGCTGAAGCTGTTCTACACAATTCCAACGGCACAGAATCCTGGAGGCGTTACAATGGGACTAGAAGGGAGGAAAAGGCTCCTGGAAATAGCCAGCGATTACGATTTCCTAGTAGTGGAGGACGATGCTTACGGATTCCTAGTTTTCGATGGGGATGCTCCTCCCTCTCTTAAGGCACTGGACACGGAGGGAAGGGTAATATACACTTCAACGTTCAGCAAGATCTTGGCCCCTGGCTTCAGGTTAGGCTGGGTGGTGGCAGAGCCCGAGGTGATCTCCAAGCTCGAAATGATGAAGCAAAACGTAGATCTACACACACCGTCCTTCACTCAATATATAGCAGCCGAGGCCATAAGACGAGGAGTCATACAGTCTAATTTCCCAAAGGTCAGGGCCATATACAAGAGGAAGAGGGATGTAATGCTAGATAGCCTAGAGGCCCATTTTCCAAAGAGCGCCAGCTGGAGTAGGCCTAAGGGTGGAATGTTCGTTTTTGCCAAGGTCTCGGAGAAGCTAGACACGGGAATCCTTCTGGAGGAGGCGTTGAGGAAGGGAGTGGCCTATGTGCCGGGTGCCAGTTTCTATCATGACTTCTCCGGAAGGAACACAATGAGACTAAACTTCAGCTTCCCGCCCGAGGAGAAGCTAAGAGAAGGAATAAGGATCTTGGGAGATCTCCTCAAGGAGAAATTGTAGATTTTCAAAAATATAGATTTTCTTCCCGCCTTTGGAATGCCCTTAACGCTCATTTTCTTCGCAATCTTTTCGTGGGACACGTCGAGGCGAACAGCGGTTAAGAGGGTCCACCTCTGTCTGGAAAGAACGTGAGGACCTTTGACTGCTGGGGGCAGTCGGGTGGCTCAGAAGACTCCCACATGAAAAATGGGACCCTCATTGCATAGCTCAGATCGCTAGAAAGAGAAAGGGAGGTATGCTGGATGCATCTCCCTTAGTCTTGTTAAGTCCTCGATCGAGCTAGGGAGGATGGTCGGTAACATCACTAATAGGTTTCCTGAAAAACTATGTGAACTACCCCTCCCTCGCGGACGGGGCATCTCGCGGTGGGGATTTCCTGCTTCCCGGAGGAACCTCGATCCCCGTCCGTAGCGGAGGTTCAGTGGAACCTTTCTGTGAACAGTACGGAAGGGGGATCACGGAGGGTTTCCTCTCCACGGGCGTGAGTTCCCCCGGTCCCGAGGGTGCAACCCAGCTCTCACAGTAGAGGTCGTAGAAATAGTATTTTGACAACCGTAAAGAGGTTTACATAAGGGGGCTGTCCGTCCCCACGGAAGGGGACTTTCGCTCCCTTAACCTCCGTAAGGTTAAATGAGGGCTTTTCGCCCCCTTAACCCTTCATTGTAAGTTAACGTTGGTACTCACCCTCAGTGAGCTTAAGAGCAGTGACGGTCTGCGAAAATGGACTAAGTTAAAGCTATATCTCCACCGTTAAGAGCGAGGTTCACTATTTCATTATTTTTACTTACTTTCATGAAGTCAAATGGTCTAGAATTTATATTGTATGGAGAGAACTATAGACCTCCTAGCTTGTAGAGGGCCCTTTTGAACTCTACCACCACGGCCGGCTTAGACGTAGGAATGGAGGCTAAGACGTCGTCCGAGAACCCCACAACCGACTCGAGTACCTTCGCGATCCTCTTAGAGCCAAGGAGGTGGGAAACGTAGGTCGATGGTTTGGGAAATATCTCTAGTGTGTTTTTGAAGAGGTTTAACGGCCAAGTCCTCGAAAACCTAGGTAGAATTACTCTAGGGGCATCTAGTGCAGATAGAGAACCCCGAATCCAACTCTTCATCGAAGAGAGAAGAATGGCATCCCAATCACCACTGATCTGTCCCACCTTCTCCACTCCCTCTAACGTCAGAGGCACAGAACCTTCTGTGAAGAGCCCCACCTTGGATGCCACATCTGGAAGGAGGGCCGCGGCCAACATGCCCGTCAGACCTCCTCCCACTATTAACACCTTGGAGTCCCTGACCTCAGATATGATCTGCTCAATCAGGCTTAGGTGAGGATAAAGTAAGTACTTCCAGTCTGCACTGTCTGGAACCTCGACCACTACATCGGATGGAACTAATGCTTCCTCTGCCATCACCCCGTCGATGTCGGTCCCGAGGCCACCGTAGGAGTTAGAGAAGGGAAAAACCAAAACCTTCTTACCTTCGAGCTTCTTTGAGACCTCTAACCCAGTAGCACTGACCCTAGCTAAGGCAGTAGTGCCAAGGATTCTCCATGGCTGAACCCATAGCAATCCCAAGAAGACCGCGTTCTCAACTCCATCTAATAATACCAACTCTGGAGAGACCAAGAGGTGGTCCCTTAATACCGGTCTCTTCACCACGTCCCTAGCGGTGATACTCTGGTCAAATATTATCGCCAACATCTATCTGCTCACCGACGTAACCTCTAATAAATGCGACTACGATTGTATAGTGTTGAAGATCCTGCACAACGTAAGTAAAGAAGGTAGGAGACAGATCCTAGAGATTCTTCTAAGAAAGAGAAGCAGAAGCGAGGTGGCCTCAATGTTGGGTGTGACTCCTGCTGCTATAACCAAGTACCTAAAGGGTAATACACATCCAAGCGACGAAGTCCTGAGGCGTTGCGTGGATTTCGCCGACGAGGAGGAGAGATTTGAGATCAAGAGAATAATTCTAGATGATATTACCTCATCACTTAAGGAGTTTCTTGGTGAAGAAGGAGAAGAAGAATTATCGATTATCCTTAAAAATCTTAAGGATAGGTCCTTGAAGCTCAAGGCTTGATACTCTAGGTCCCTCACTCCCTTCTTGGTTCGTAGAGAGGGCAGGCGATACATAGATCTGGGAACTTAATTACCGATACTCTCTTTGCTCCGTCTGTGATCTCCACGGCGTCCTGAGGAACACCTAACTTCTCAGGTTCACTAACGTGCCAGGCCCCGCATATCCCGCTGTTAACGTGCTTACACCTTCTAGATTTCCACAACCCTTGCGACTTCGCCACAGCCCTCCACGATAACTCTCTTTCTAACTGCAACACCATTGACTCCAACTTCTCTAGAGTCGCCTTCGACCCTGATAGGTCGCCTTGTTGTCTCTCCATGACTTCCTTAAGTGCCTTAATTTGCTCCTTTAGCGCACTTAGCTCACTCTCCAGCTCTGAGGCCGATACAAGTGACACACTTGAATACAAGCTCTCTTCTAAAGCTTCCACGAACATAAACTTCAACCATTTTACTCTTTTAAATACTCCTGCCAGAAAGATAGGGTGATACGTCTTGGTGAAGGAGGTTTACAGGGACAGGGTGAGAATACTAACAGAGCTGTGGGCAGACGTAAATAGAGAGTGGGAGACGATGGACAGGGAGGCCCTTCTAGAGGAACTCAGGAGGAGATATGAAGAGGAGAAAGTGAGGCCTCTCAGAGGGTTCAAGGCCGAGAACATTTATGAGAAGGAATTAATAACGTTCTACGTAGTAGGAAGAGATGGACTCGGCCTATTCGAAGAGTCCAAGGAGGTTTTCGAGAAATTACTCTATCAAGAGCTAAGATACGAGGAGATCGCCAGTAAAGTTCTTAGGAACTCTATGGATGAGATCAGGCCAATCGATGGAGACACCTTGTCTCGTGCGTTAAGACTCATCATGGTCAGAGTCCTTCTATCGTTCTCCAAAGAGGAGGAACTGTTTCAGGCCCTTAGGAACCTAGATGGAAGTGGAGATCCTGAGTTCACTCACACCGCTAAGAGCTTCTCTAGGTTCTACACCGCCTTCAAACTAGCCGAGAGTATGAGTGAGGGGGCGTTCAGAGACAGACTCAGCGTAGAGGCAGCTAAGAAGGCCATTGCCATAAGTATAGGAATTTCCTATCCTTCTCCTCGAAACAGCTACATAGCACTCATAGCCTCCGAGGTATTCAGAGTAAGTCATAAAGTACTTTCCAGGGTCCTCGAGCTAGAAGAGGCCGACAACAAATCTTTTTAGCTATCTACAATTATCATTTTGAGACCGTGCACAACCTTTCCCTCACTCAAAGGGAGATTCTCATTGCCCTAATCGACCTTTACAACAGACAGAAGAAATTGATAAAAAGCAAGGAAATAGCCGACGTGATATCAAAGGATGAGGGGACGGTTAGGAACATAGTTCTAAGCCTGAAGGTCCTTGGACTGATAGAGTCAAAGCCTGGCCCCAACGGAGGATACATGCCCACGTTAAAGGCCTACGAGGTAGTGAAGAACCCCAGCGTAACTCCAGTCTTCGATAAGTTGACGGTTTACAAAGGCTCCACAGAGACTGGAATCAAGGTGAATAACATCGAGCTCCTCGAGATCACTAATCCCTCGTCAAACAAGGTATTACTCGGAGTGAGCGGGGAACTCGGTAAACTGAAAGTAGGTGAAACTATTAGAGTCGGGCCGACACCCTACACTAGGCTGGTGATCGAAGGTCTGATAATTCATGTGGACGAGGAGAGGAGCCAGGTGCTGGCAGACCTGATAAGGATGGTGAGCATACCCAAGGAGAAGGTGAAGAACCTACTCAACAAGAGACTAATTACTTTGAGGCCTGACATGAGCCTGAAGGAGGCGGCTTCCATCTTCTACAGGGAGAAGATCAGGGGAGCTCCTGTAGTGGACGACAGGGGGAAGATAGCGGGAATAGTGACAACGGCAGACATGATAAGGGCAGTAATGGAGGAAAGAATAGAGGAGCCGGTGAAGTCCTTCATGCGTGGTGAGGTGATAACGATCAAGGCGGAGGACGATGTCCTAGACGCTGTCAGGAAAATGATAACATATGGCGTAGGGAGGTTACTCGTAGTGGACGAACAGGGAGGCCTAGTCGGAATAGTAACTAGAACAGACATTCTTAGGAAGATAGCAGGACTAGAGGGAATATGGGGAGTGTAAGAGAGAGATGCGGTCTAGTAGTTGGTGGAAAGTTCTACGAGCTCAACAACTTAGCGGGGACTGAGGGCGAGTTCCTAATGGACCCTGTGGAAGTATTGGCAATATCTAAGGGAAGAGAGATAGGGGCAATAGTTCATACCCATCGCTGGTCTCCACTTCCTAGCCGTAAGGATGTAGAAGGAATGATGGTGTGGAGAGTACCGTGGGTAATTTCAAGTCGAGGCCTCGTCAGAGGCTTCAGGCTCGTCGATACTAGTGTACTTGAGCTGGACGTCGAATCCCTTCTGTCTAAGGAAGTCTATGACCTTATCGTGAAGCTTTCTCAATAAGTCCCTCTTGTCCTCAGCTAGGACTATGTCCCCATACTCCTTGAGTAGCATGTTGTGGGCAAACGGGCTGGGAACGGAGTTCGGCCCCACGGCTTCCACCCTTATCTTCCCTTCCTTAATCCCAGAGAGCACCCACCTGGCCTTGGCGATGTCCATGTAATCCTCTAGTATTTCCCTTATAGTTTCTTTAAGTACGGGGAACTCGTCTAGCTCCTTGATCACGTCAAGTACTGCTTGGACTCTCATCTGTCTTCTGTCTATTCTGAGTTCTGTCCCCTTGTAGTTCCTCAGTATCATGAAAGACCTCTCGGCGCAGTGTCTGAACCTACGCTTAAGCATCTCAGTTCGCATTATAACCCTACTTAGGACCTCGTATAGACTTGAGGGGTCCAACTTCATTAAGGCCTGTTTGGGGTCGTAGTTGGCTTTCTCTGGGAGAGTTATCACGAACCCGTTGTCAGTGACGGACAACTTGACGTCTACTCCCAGGTCGTCAGTCACGACGCTAGCCACTGCCCTAGATAACGCGTCAACAGTTCTCCTACCGTACAGTGTGTGGAAAACTAGGTTCCTCCTACCTTCTTCATCATCGTAGACCTCTATTAGAACGAGATCATCCTTTGGTACCAACCCGCCGGTGAACAAATATTCCTCCAAGATGTACCTATATATGGAGCGCGCTGCCCAGCTTGACACTTTGTAACTTGACTGGAGGTAGGAGACTACCTCTTCCTCGTCCTTTCCTTGCTTTATCATGTCGGCGATCGTCCCCCTGAACTTGCCCACCTCTAGAGCGGAGTCGAACGCAAGAGGAAGCATCTCTGAAAACCAACTGGGTACCGTCGGCCTCTGCCCCTCCGCGTCTCGCACCAGTATACCTTGCCCTCCCCTGCTTCCCAAGAACTCGTACGTTCTTCCACCCAGTACAAATATGTCACCAGGCGTAAGTAACTCAACGAACTCCTCTTCCAAGTTCCCCACATACTTCCTTCTTTCTGTGAAGACGGGTACGTGGGCTTGATCCGGTATGGTGCCACTATTCATGTAATACATCATTCTGAGAAGTCCCTTAGGCCTCACCTTTCCGTTCTCATCTATTCTCAATTTAGCGTAAATCTTCCTCTCCTCGAGTCCGAATTTGCCGAGGAGGTAGTTCAGAACGACATCGAAATCCTCACGAGAGAGGGTGGAGAAGTTGTAACTTCTCCTCACAAGGTTATAGAGTTCGTCTGCTGTGAGAGGCTCAATTAAAGAGCTTAGCATTATGACCTGGGACAAGACATCCAAAGGATTCATTGGTATGTGGACGCTATCTATCTTTCTGTCACGGGCGAGCTGGGCCAAGACCGAACACTCAACTAAGTCGTCCCTGTCGACTACTATTATCCTGCCTTTGCTCTCCCTGCGAATGTGGTGGCCAGCTCTTCCTATTCTTTGAAGTAGCCTACTCACACTCTTAGGACTACCTAGAAGAACCACTAAGTCCAAATATCCTATGTCTATTCCTAGTTCGAGGCTTGTGGAGGAAATAACGGCCTTGAGTTCCCCTCTTTTCAACTTCTCCTCAACTTCCAATCTGATGTCCCTACTCAGACTACTGTGGTGAACGCCTATCTCCTCTGGGGTTATTACACCATCTAAGGCCTTGGCCAACTTGTATGCTACTCTCTCAGTGGCGCTCCTAGTGTTGGTGAAAACTAAAGTGGTCCTATGCCTCCTTATGAGGTCCGCCATGGTTTTATATATCCCGCTCTGCACTTCGCCCTCGTCGGCCCTAACTAAGTCTCTAACTGGCGAGACGACCCTAATGTCGGCGGGCTTGACAAATCTAGCGTCAACGATCTCCACATCTTTCCCTCCCAAGTACTTAGCTACCTCAGTGAGGGGTGAAACGGTTGCGCTCAGGCCTATTCTCACTACTGCCCGCCTTACAACCAAAGACTCGTAGACTTCGATTAGTCCTGATAAGTGAGCTCCCCTCTTGTTGCTGGCCAACTCATGGATCTCGTCCACTATGAGCCATTTGACGTTGGATATTACCTGTCTGAACCTTGGGGAGGCCAAGGCTATACCGAAAGACTCGGGCGTAGTTATGAGGATGTGGGGAGGGGTGCGCAACATCTTCTGTCTTTGATAGCTGGGTGTGTCCCCAGTTCTCACAGCCACCCTTATCTCGGGAATTGAAGCAGCAGAACGTATCTCCATTAAGGGCTCTAGGAGGTTTCTTCGCATGTCGTTCCCTAGTGCCCTTAATGGAGATACGTAAAGGGCGTAGACTCTGTCCTCAAGCTTACCACTCTCTCCTAACGCGAAGAGTTCATCCAAAACTGCCAAGAATGCGGAAAGTGTCTTTCCAGTACCTGTTGGACTGGAAATTAGAACGTTTCTCCCTTGCTTTATCAAAGGTATAGCAGCACGTTGTGGGGGAGTGAAGGTCCCGTACTTTCTAGAGAACCAAGAGGAAACGTAAGGCCTGAGGGTAGATAGGATTTCCTGATCCTCCCTAGTAACTCTGGGGACGCTCATTATTAGACAAGTGTACAGACTCACTCGGTTTAAAAGAAAGAATACGCATTACTCCCTGAGGTGCTTATATGGAGTGTAGAGGTAAGGGAAAGCGTAGTATAGAAGCCAAAGGCCAGGCAGGAACTCAAACCTCATGATATAAACTATAGAGGAGGCAAGGAAAGCTGCTCCGAATAAGAGCATGACGTAAACTATCCTCGTCCTCTCCGGTCTCCCCTTCGGAGTCACGACGTATTTCCTTCTTTTGCTAAAGGCTCTAAGAGTCCACATAAATATGAAAGGCGATATTGCCACAGTGTATGCGCTTAGTCTTCCTAGTCCTAGTAAAGAGTCCCTCCAGCCGAATCCTTCTCTTCTAGAGAGTGCGAACACAAAGGAGCTGTAAATGCCCAGTAGGATGAGCCAGATGGTAAGTAAGGCTGCGAAAACGTAACCGAAATTCTGCCAAGGGGAGAGCACAGCCAATACAATTGCCCCAATAAAGGTTGTAACCACGGGGATGTATTGCATCATGTAGAAGAGGAGGTCTAGCTTCTGAATCAGCGTAGTCTCGCTATTCATTAACTCACCTAATTTCCTAGAGAGAACCTCCATACTACCCATAGCCCACCTAGTCTGCTGTACGTAGTAAGCACGTAAGTTGTCTGGGACCTCTACCAACACCTCGCCCTCACTGGCACAGATCTTCATCCCCCTTGATATCATTCTCGCTCCAAGATCTAGGTCGTCCTGTATAACGTCGGGATCCCAGCCTTTAACAATGAGCAATGAAGTCCTGCGGTATATAGTACCACTGCCTACGGGAAATATCTTCATCCCTGATAGATACCTGCCCAGTAGGAGGGAAGTGGAGCCAAAGCTCGTTGTTGTTATCAGTGCCTTAGCGAGTACGGAGTCTGAGTTGCTGTACCCCTTCCAGGTTAATGTGACTGCATCACACTGTTCCCGTTCCATTTTGCTCACAGCCTTTGCTATGGAGCCTGGCAGGACCCTGGAGTCAACGTCTAAAGTCAGTATCAACTCGCCCTTAGTCTTCCAGAGTCCATAGGCCAAGGCAGCACTCTTGTACCCTCTCCTCTCCTCCCTACGTAAGAGGTGAACCTCTAGCCCAGGAGGAATCCTCAATTCCCGCGTTAGGGAATCGAAGGTTGTAGGATCGTCGTCCGAGACGACCACCACCTCTAACTTGTCCAATGGGTAATTAGAAGAAGAGAGGTTCTCTAAAAGTCCGTTCAATGTCTCAACGTTCTCACCCTTCACTGGAACTATCACTGACAGTGTTGGCCACCTGGGCTGAGGCGAATCTTCTTCACGCCCCTTCACTCCTCGCACATAGTATAAGGACTGTCCAGCCCAGAGACCTATAGGAGGCAGGAAGAGCAGTAAGGAGATTAGGAGGCCGGGGCTCATGTAATGGGTACAGGATCGTGCTGGATTATAAAGTCATAGACGTGTCTCGTAGTCTTTGGTGGGAAGACTAGCCCTTTCCTAGCCACCGAAATTACGTCTTCCTTAGAGAGTGAGGGTGGTTCCAACTCTCCCCTCTCTACAACCTTCACTACCCTAACATTGAGGGTCGAGAGGAAACGTTCAACCCAATGTAAACGCCAGAAGAGAATGTAAGAGGAGGAGCCGCACATTTCCACTCTCCCCAGCCTAGCGCACCACTTTCCTCTAGAGGAATTTGCCCTCATTAACTGCCTAGCCACCTGTGGGTTGCTCACGTTCCTGTACCACTTTCCTACCTTTACACTGCTCTCCCTATAGTCTACCAACAGAGCTGGCACTCTGTCTAACCCGAGCGAAATCGCTACAGCCCTTCTATGATGGCCGTCCAACAGTAGGTCGGTGTTCCAGTCAACTATTAGAGGTGTCATCCGCCTAGAGGCCAATACCGCCTTCTCCACTCTGGCGAACACTGCGAGATCTACGTCCTCGTGGGGTAGAAGACGTCTTGGACTCACCCACCTGAGCTCTCGCGTAGTCACAGCAGTTGGATAGGGGACACCTATCGCATAAAGGTTTGCCGGCCTTGCAAATGTTTCTTCCATGTTGTATGAGAACTAGGTGTAACCTGAGATACTCGTTTTCTATAACTAAGGAAGATAAGGCCTTAGATATGGCGGTATAGGTGGGATTCTCGCCTACCATGCCCAGCCTTATCGATATTCTCCTAATGTGGGTATCAACTGGAAAGAAGGGATATCCTCTACACGTCAAAAGAACAACGTCGGCTGTCTTCTCCCCAACCCCTGGCATTGAAGTGAGCTCCTCTCTCGCTCGCTCCGGAGGGTAATTGAGTACGACGTTCAAGTCGCCGCCATACTTATCCAAAACAATTTTGGATATTTCTTTAAGTCTAACACTTTTAAGCCTATGGAGTCCCGCCACCCTAAGGGCTTCCTCCAAGAGTCCCAAGCTGGCCTCATAGATCTTAGAGGGAGTGACACCGACCTTCAGCTCCAACGAGTAATACGCCCTGAAGGCTGACTTGTCCGTGGAGTTCTGAGAGAGAATAGTGGCCACAAGCACCTTGAATGGGTCTCTACTCTCTAACCAGACCTTAAGAGATATGAAGTCCTTAGGCTCTAGGTTATAGTAGTGCAACAACCGCATTAAGGCCGAACTATCGCAAACCAACTGATCACCTCAGTGGGGCCGGCGGGATTTGAACCCACGACCACCAGGGCCCAAGCCTGGCATCCTACCAAGCTAGACGACGGCCCCATTGGCTCGATAACCCGTCTGAATTTAACCTTATCGGATGTACATCTCAACTCTCCTGAACTACCCACCCTTACAGATTTAACTTCTCTAGATGAGATCTACTTCTAGGAAACGACTCCGATCCTCCTTTATCAATGGGCGCTGGTTCTTCGAGTCTCTCCGCAATTCTCCAGATGAAGGTTACAGAGTTTGCCCTCCATCTAGGCCAACCCCAGTCGAGAGAGTAAGACCAAGCACCTGCAACTGGGCCCTAAATAACTTTATTCGTGAGGAAAACGTTTCTATGATGGCCATCCCTCACGGAATGGGACTTTCGTCTCCTAACCATGATTATTAAGGTTAAAAGCGAAATTTCGCCTCCTCTACCTAATAACGATCACTGTCGTCTGTAGGTACACTGCAATCAACGCAAAGATCAACTCAATTCCCCACAGGACACCCACCACCTGTGGTTCACTGAACCTTCCCATCTTCATCACTATGTGGGTCAAGGATTGAGGTTTACCAGTCCAAGAGAGCTTTCCGTTAGGTTGAGGGATGCCGAATGATATCCCTCTGAACTTCGTTCTAGCCTTCAGAACGAACTCCAGAACGTAAGGTACATAGAGGACAGCCAACGCCGTGAGCATGTAACCTGATATCCCTAGGGCTCCTAGCAATGCCCCTATGAAGTAAGTACCAACGTTGCCGGGGAAAACCTTAGCCGGATACCTGTTAAAAACCAGGAAACCAACTAGACAGGCTATAAGTACCGTTGAAAGCAGCCCAGCGACCTGCGGATAACCGTGCTGCCTAAGACCAATGAAGGCGAATGCAGCAGCCATCACTATTCCCATTCCGGCCGAAAGGCCGTTGAGCCCCTCGAGCATATTGAAAGCGTTGGAAGTGATTGTCAAAGCAGCAGGAACAACAAGCACGTAGTAGACTAGGCCGAAGTTCACCGGTCCCACAAAGGGAATAGAAATTGTGGAGTGACCTAGGCTAGCCAAGGATATGGGGACGGCAGCAAAGAGAGGAGTGAAGGCCCTTACTGACTGCCTTATATTCAAGAAGTCGTCCAGGACTCCGAGGAAACCGACTAAAAGAGAAGTTAGGAGTATCGGCTCTACGATTAGTGAAAAGGAGAAGTTAAGAGCGAGAAGTGCGAAGGAGCCGGCGACAAATCCCGCCACTATACCCACCCCCCCGAGGAGGGGGACGTCGGGCTTGTCGACCTTGTTAATATCCTTCCCCGTTAGACCATGGGCCTTTGACGCATTTATCACCCACATAGTCGAAAGTATCGCAACGAACAGGGCAACCGAATCAGAGACTAATACGTATAACCATTTCACTTCCTTCGCCTCACTACTAGGGTCGCTAGATCCCTGAGGAATTGTGCCTGGGGCCCCGACGCAATGTTCAGTGAATCAAGGGCAGAGAGTGACTTGTTAGAATACTCCTCTGCCAGTTTCAGCGCATAGTTTAGAGACAGATCACGTAACACGTTGGCGGCTGCAGCCAACTCATCTCTCGAGCTAGACCTATTTCCTAGGGCGGTTAGGATGATCTTTCTCTGTCGTTCTGACCCTTCATGAAGCGCCTTTATCACTAGTATGGTCTTCTTCCCTTCCCTTATGTCACTGAAAACAGGCTTACCTAGCTCCTTTTCGTCTCCTGTGAGGCCCAAGATGTCGTCCGCTATCTGAAACGCTATGCCCAAGTTGATCCCATATTCCCTAAGCTTTCTTAACTTGTCCTCATCCGCCTCAGCCAACACTCCTCCCAACTCTGCTGACGTAGCGAATAGCTCTGCCGTCTTCTTAGAAATCATATCGATATACTCAGCCTCGGTAACGTCACTCCTGGACTCAAACTCCATGTCTTTAGCCTGTCCCTCTGATATGACCACAACCGCCCTAGTAAGCGTGTCAAGTGCTCTTAGGACTGTCTCGCTACTCTTGCCTCGCAGGGCCATCTGGATCAATTGATACGACTTAACGTGAAGCAGGTCTCCCGCCAATATGGCCATGGGAACTCCCCATAGGACATGAACAGTAGGCTTGCCCCTTCTAAGCTGGTCCTGATCCATTATGTCGTCGTGGACTAAGGTAAAGGAGTGAAGAACTTCCACCGAAGCTCCAGCGTAGAGCGCTTTCTCCCTCTCGCCTCCCAATATATCGCTCACTGCTACGAGGATCAGCGGACGGAGCCTCTTTCCTCCTCCTAGTAAGGTGTGTCTGGCTGCCTCATAGAGCGGTCCTCTGCCCTCTAAAACAGAGAGCATTGTCGCATCTACTTGTTTTATTAGTTCGTCGACATAGGACTGGTAGTTCAAGCTCTACCGGCCCTGACTTTTGTGTACACAGATAAATCTAACCCTCTCGACGTTACCCAGTCCCTGAGTTTCCCGCTTATTACTAGGGGAGTCTTCTTGATGTCACGTACGTCTTTCGCCCCTACGAGGAAGGAAGCCACTTTGAGTTGAAACTTGAAGTCCTCCACAAACTCACCGAGGGCCTCGGCCCCTTTCACGGCGGCCCTCATCGCTGGTAAAGCCATCCCTACTAGGTCAGCCCCTAGAGCAAGGGCTTTAGCTCCATCCAGACCGTTCCTAATTCCCCCACTACCTATGATAAATGAATCAGGGGCCGCGAATCTAGTCTCAATTATAGAAGCAGCAGTAGGAACGCCCCAACCCTTGAACACGTCGGCGCTCCTCCATTTCCAGTTCCCCCTTCGTCTGCCCCTGAACATTTCGACGGCAACCCAGCTAGTGCCCCCAGCACCCTGTACGTCAAAGTGAGTCACACCTACTCTCCTAAGCTTAGAAACCGTCTCCATGGCCAGACCAGTCCCAGTTTCCTTCACTATCACAGGGACACCTAGTGACTTAATCACTTCGCTTAACACGGTTAATAGTCTATCCGAGTAGTCTGGCTCCCCCTCAGGCTGAAAGACCTCCTGAGCAGGGTTGAAGTGCACCGCTATTGCGTCCGCCTCGACCATTGAGATCGCTTCCTCGAGTTCTCGGACTCCGTAACCTCGTAGTAGTTGTGGGGCTCCTATGTTGGCAATTACTGGAATATCCCTCGCTATCCTTCTAACTACGGCGAAGCTCTCTCTGGTCTCGGATCTTTCTAGTGCTACCCTTTGACTCCCAACGCCCATTGCTATTCCGGTCTTTTCCGCTGCCGTAGCTATGATTGAGTTGAGTCTGCCAAGCTCCTCAGTTCCACCTGTCATTCCAGAGATAACGATCGGGGCTGATATTTTCTTCCCGAGAAAATTTGTCGATATGTCGATCTCCTCAAATGAGAGCCCAGGTAATGCCTGATGGACCAGATCAACATCGTCGAACATAGTATTGACGTGTCCTTCAACGTCCTCGTAAAGGCAAATTTCCACATGTTCCGCTTTACGATTAACTATTGAAAACCTAGGTCACCCAGCCAATATGGAGAAGGTTTCCTCAAAAGTGTTTCTAGCTTGGGTCTTTTCTCTCATTGACTCATTCAACAATCTTAACTGACTTCCTCCCCGCCCTGGAAGGGACGAGGGTTCCCTCCCAGAGGGATCGTCGTTCCCACCATCGGTTCGGGTTTACATGTCTCGTTTGGTGGGCAGTCGAGTGGATCAGAGATCCACTCCGATCTGAAGAGGAGGGGACTTTCATCGCAAAGCTCTAGTCCCTTAAGAGAAGGAGATAATAGCTGCTCCTCCCTCAGTCCCATTAAACCTTAGATCGAGCTGGGGAGGAGCGTCGTTAGTACCACTAAGAGAAATTTTAACAAAGAAGTATAAATATGAGGGGGCTATCCGTCCCCGCCGTGAAAGGCGAGACTTTACGCCCCCTCAACCCCCCTCTCTGTAAGAAACTTCTCGATATTACAAAGATTCGACCAGCCGCCTCACCGCTTATCCTCCTGATCTGGCGCCGCGGGGAGGACTCGAACCTCCGACCGCCGGGTTAACAGCCCGGCGCTCTACCGACTGAGCTACCGCGGCCCGACGACGGTGATTCCCCACCACTTAAAAAATTTGCCTTGTTAGCTTTCCTGCTTCCCCTTGAGCTCAGAGGCCTTCTTTACAATCTCGTCAACTATGTCCTTCCCTTGGCCTGGGTCAATAATGGCGACCGCTGCAGCTGGAACTTGAAGGCCAGCTGCCTCCCCGAGGGACTTCTTTGAGGGCACGAATATATATGGTATCTTCTTCTCATCACATAGAATAGGAAGGTGCATCACTATCTCTTCTGGTTGGACGTCTTCTGCTATGACCACCAACTTGGCGTGGGTCCTTTCCACGGCCTTGGTGGCCTCATTGGTTCCCTTCTTTATCTTCCCTGTCTCCTTCGCCCTCTTAACTGCCTCCAAGATCCTGTCGACTAGCTCCTGGGGAACCTCAAACTTCACGTAGGCTGGCTTGGACATTTCCATTTCCTCCTTAGCTCACGTAGTAAGATTAGCCGTGGGTTTAAAAAATCACTCATGGGAGTATATCAAGGTGAGGGGGTCCTCAGCGTCGACCCTGGCGAATCCCTTCCTGACTAACTGCACTATTTCGCCCTTCCTAAGTTGGCTGAGGTACCTCTCCCCTAACCCCTCTATTTCTCTATCAGAGAAAAGTATCCTGACCTTCAGGGCTTCATTACCGTTGACCCAGTGAACTATGGGGTAACCCATCTCTCTAGCCTCCTCCACTCCGCCCTCGACTTGGAGCGCCTCTTCCCCTTCTATTTTCACGTTGACTAGCCCCATAAGCCTCACCGTGCCCTTCGCATCTTCTTTTTCCAATATCAATAGATCGCCATCTCTAAGCTGTAGCCTCCTCGTTTCATTCTTCAATACAGGAACTTCGGCACTGACGTCACGGCCCCTGTAAATTAGGTGCAGAGGCTCTGTAACTGCCATGACTCGCTTGGCTATGGGGTCTAGTTTCTTTCTGTTTATGGCAGCCACGTTCTGCATGCTAATCGTAGCATCAGTGATCTTGAGGCCCACTTCGAGAATAACTTCGATAATGGTCTCGGGCAGTATGCCCCTTCTCCTTAAACCAGCAAGCGTAGGCGCCCTGAAGTCGTCGCGGCTCCCAGTCCTCAACTTGGATTTACTCATGGTGAAGCCTGCTAGTTTCACCCTTCCGAACTCCATGACCGTTGGATACTCCCACTTCAGGTAGTTGTATATCCATTTCTGTTTCTTAGCGTTGCTCATGTGTTCCCTAGCTCTGAAAATGTGTGTTATGCCGAAGTCGTGGTCGTCCACCGCGCTCGCTAGGTTATAGGTAGGCCAAGCCCAGAATCTGTCCCCTACTACAGGGTGGGGGTTCTTCTTGACGTCGATAACCCTCATCAGAACCCAATCACGTTGAGACGGATCTGGATCGTGCAGGTCCGTCTTAAGTCTCACAACCGCCTCACCCTCTTTCCTCTGACCTTCGGTCATTTCCTGGAAGAGCTCAAGGTTCTGTTTCAGAAAACTTTCCTTGTCGTCCAGAGAACTTTCCCTGTGAGGACAGGCCTCTGACTTGTCTCTATATTTATTGAAATCCTTCCCACACAGGTCAACGTAGGCAAAGCCCCTGGAAATCAGTTCCTTCACTACCTCGTAATACCGTCTCATTCTCTCTTCGGAGGAAGCTCTAACCTCGTAGTCCCACTTTATCCCAAGCCAGTCGAGGTCTTCCCTTATCCAGTCATAAGCTTCCTTTATCGGTCTCTTAACTTTCGGGTCAGTATCGTCGAACCTCAGGATGAACTTACCTCCAGTACTACTCGCGTAATAGAAGGAAAGAACCGCAGCCCTAGCATTGCCCAAGTGGAGCGGGCCGTCTGGGTTGGGTGCGAAGCGAGTAACCACTGGTCCCTTCACCTTTGGAAGTTCCTTCCTCTCCTCTTTTCTCTGTGGCAACTGGTATTGGGAGAGCGAGTACTTCTGCTCCTCCAAAGACATGGAGTTAACCTCACTCACAACTTGGGCCACAATTTGGACTACGTCCTTGGCCCGAGACCTCATGTCTGGTCTTTCTCCGAGGACCTTGGATACTACTGCCCCCGTCACTGCCTTGCCATTATGCTCCACAGCATTCAGAAGAGCGTATTTAAGGATCAGTGGCTTAAGCTCCTCAAAGCTCACGACGTAACACCCCTCTCTCTAAGGACGGCATGCACCATTTCCACGACTCCTTTTCCACTCTTACTTCTAGTGATCATGATTGAACTCTCCTTAAGATCCTGAGTCGAGTTAGCCAAAGCGACTGGGTATCCTACCTCCTTGAGGAGCTCGATGTCAGTACTGGAGTCCCCTATGGCAGCCACCTGTTCCCTCTCGAGCCCGGACAACTGAATGAGTCTTCTCACTCCCAACGCCTTGCCCTCACTGTTGACGGATATGTGCACTGCGTAGCCACTGTACCTCAAAGTTAAGCCGTGAGAGGAGGCCCACTTCTTCGCTTGATTCGTGTCGAAGTCATCCCGTAGGTAAAAAGCATAGTCTGATTCCCTGTAGGGGTTCTGCCAGCTCTGCGCTAACCCAAATGTGTCTGAGAACTCTTGCGCCAACTTCCTCTCCAACTTCTCGCATAATCTCTCGAAGTGTTGAAGGTAAACGACGCAACCGTTCTCAGCTACTACTCCCCCTGAAAGACCCATGTACTGGTGGAGACCACGCAACACCGGGTATGAGTTGCCACTGACCAATCCCACTTTTATTCCCATTTTTTCAGCGAGTCTAAGTGCAGCCACGGCATCGAGGTCCAGTCTGTAAGTGTCCCTATCTTCAGTTAATGTTCCATCTACATCAGCTAGGATCAGCCTTATCATTTGAGCACTTCCCTAGCTCTACTAACAAACTGGTGGTCAACATAAATTCTTCGAATGAGCATAGATTCCGGCATCTCGCTAAGTATGGTTTGAGAAAACTCCGAGAGCTTCTTCTTTCTGCTTTTGGTCGAAACTAGTATGCTGTCTTTTCTCATGACCCTTATTCTCTCCTCGAATGGGTAAATGGAATCCTGTGGGACTCCAGCCCTCTCGAGATCCGAAACTAAGGTCCGTATATCACCTTTAGACTCACGGTAAGCCACCTCCTCGAAGACTACCTTAGGCCCTCTCCTGTTGAGGAACCCGTTTATCAGGTTCTTCACCTGTTCTGGTACCTCTTCATCGTAGAGAGAACCGTAAAGTCTAGAAAACATCCACTCGTCATCCCAAATGTGGAACGTGCCCGAGGAAATCATTTCCCTCACTCCTTTTAATGTCTCAAGTCCAGGGCAACAGTGAGGTAAAATCTTCTCGTAGATCTTCCTGAGCAATAACTCGTAGCCTAAGATAGTCTTATGGTAGTACACCGCTTGGTACATGTGGAGGCGTGCAACGTAGAAGTTCTCCAAGCTCTGAATTCCCTTGTCCTTAATTACTACCTCTCCTCCTTCGTAGGAGACCGTGTCCAGCAGCCTGTCTGTGTCAACATTGCCCAACGAGACACCAGTATGTTTCGAGTCCCTGATCAGGTAGTCTATCCTGTCTGCGTCAACGTCACTATCTATTATAGGAGAAAGAGGACTGTACCCATCCAGAATACCAATGATTTGGGTGGTATTTAAGGAATGTCTCTGAAACACTTCGACGAGGTCTTGGGACTCCTTTAAGGCCATCTCCCTAATACTCTCATTACTTCCCTCCTCACCGTATCTCGACAAATAAAATCCTTCTATCGCATGGCTGAAGGGGAACTGACCGAGGTCGTGAAGAAGTGCGGCAATCCTGAGGTGTTCCAACTCCCCATAGTCTATCATTCCTTCATTAAGCATCTTGCGACCTATCTTATCTGCCACAAAAAGAGTACCCAAGGAGTGACTGAATCTGGTGTGAGTGGCACCTGGATAAACTAAGTAGGCTAGGCTAGTCTGTCTTATCCTCCTTAGGCGTTGAAATATCTCAGCATCTACGATATCCGTCTCCACTTCGTTTAAGTCTATGTATCCATGTGTCTCGTCAAATATCTTCTTCATTGAATGAATAAAGCCGAATTCAATTATAAGTCCATACCGGCTCCGGCAGGTTGCGGGTCCTCACGGAGTCCCACTACCAGCCGAACGTGAACGGCTTAACTTCCGGGTTCGAAATGAGTCCGGGTGTTTCCCGTTCACCATGGCCGGTTGGACAATATAACCCTAACCCAGCCCCCTTAAAAAACTTACTTCCTTCGAACTTCCTTCATATAAATACCTGCGATGTAGAGCTTCCCGCCGTCTTTCGGACAGGTTCCTTCGACTTTCATCACATAGTCTCCCTCCTTGTATTCCCTCTCAGCATTGTAATCGCAGCTCATGCACTTCACCACTGTGATTGTGGACGTTTGGGTCTTCTGCTCTGACACTCGTCCTCCCTCACTGAGCGACGCCACTCGTATTGCCCACTCCAACTACAACTACGGTGTCCCCTTCCTCTGTCCTTTCCTTTATTATCTGTTTCGTCATCTCCACGACAGGATCTACCGCTTCATATATTTCCTTCTTCATCTCAATTATCGCTTCGTCCATTCCCATCTTCACTATTAGGGCATCTATTGGAATCTGATACTTCAGCGCTACTCTCTCAATCGCTATCTTTTCAGGACCTGGGTCACCCATAGCTACCCCAGTCCCCTCGGCTATACTTCCTGTTTTCTCCCCCTCTAGCTTCAGGGCAGCGTCAACCGTTATTATCCTTTTTACTCTTCCCTTGTTTTCCTCCACAACCCTCTCTACCGCCTCTCCAGGAGTTCCAACCGTCGCCATCGGTCCCTCTGCTTTTATCACTATTAGTCTCCTTCCCTCATAGTAGGTCTCTCCAGCAATGGTCTCGTCACTCACCTGCCACTTCTTTTCGGAGTTAAGGAGGAATCTAGAAGCCACCATAGGTCCCAACGAATCTCCAACTGGTTTCCCTTCTACGAACGTCTTATGAGCCCTGTCGTACGACTCAGCTATCTTCACTAGCATGGGCACAACCATTTGAAGTTGGAACAGGAGATAGAAGTTGTTCAATTTCTTGGCCTGGATTAGGTAGTGCCTCACAACCTTGTAAACCATGTTCAGGGCATTTGTTATCTCGGCCGATACCTCAATTTTGCTTACTGTAACTGGATCTGCGTTGGGCACAGAGAGTTTAATCATGCTCTTGACTTTCCCCTGGCCTGTCCTGAGGAGAAGCCTCATTCTACCTATTATATCTGTGGGTTCTATGCTGACAGGGTCTATTACGAAGATCTCCGCCAGCCTTTCTGTCAGTCCTTTCGGGTCCTTTGCTCCCTTTTCCTTCAGGAGTTTCTCCGTGGTGTTCCTGGCGTCGTTGGCGTACTTCTCCAGAACCATAAGGCGTTGCTCTATTTCTCTAGTTATGAAATAGGATTGAAACCTCTGACCGACTCCAGGTAGGAACAATATCACGTAGAACAGCATAAGTACGAAGAATGGTATGTATGTAGAGAGTAGGGCAGAAGTTGAGCCCTGAGCGGCCGCTGCGGCTAACGCAATTAAGGACATACAAGATACACTTTAACGATCCACCCGGACATAGCCAAATTAAGCTTTTGCTAACACCGAATTTCTCGCTCTGTTGAGCTCTGAGGAAAAGAAAGGCAATACCTAGTGGTTCTGAGGAGGATGAAAGTTTTAAAACGTTGCCGTCTACAGTCGATGTCTTTCCATCAGCCAAACGTCTAGAAGGAATTGAAAGGTAAACCATAATCGATTAGTGTGCTTAGTATGGTGTATGAGACCTCGAGGAAACGCAATCCCTTCAAGCCGATGAGGAAGTCAACTCTTGGATCTCGAGGAGTGCCGCCTCTTTTCCATCCCACACCCATTTAAGCCAGCTGTAAGGTGGAGAGACTACACCATAGATAGAGGTCCAAAGTCCATTCTCCACTATATTGAGTTCCTTCCTACCAGTTTCCGCTAACTTGATCGTAACTATCCCAGCGAGGTGGACAAGGGAATTATCGAGAATTAAAGGATCGCCTACTGGGTACCACATAAGAGGTCTTACTTTGTAAACACGGACATCGACTGGCACAGGATCTTCTCCCTTTCGGTAGAGTATGGGGGACTGGTACCTTTGAACCTTTCTGAGTCCCTCAACATACGGAGAATCCATCAGCGCGCCGTCTAGGAGTTCCAGCATCTCCCAGATCTCTTTCTCCTTTATAGGTAGTCCACACTCTTCGCGAGCTCTCTTCACTATTTCTAACGATAACACTATGTAACGGCTGAGTTTCGGTAAAGGCCCTCTCAGGTTAACCAATGGTTTACACTCGAATCCAGACGCCTCCCAAAACATGGAAAGAAACTCACTGACCCCCGAGGGTTCCTCATAGATCAGCTCAGCCTCTGCATATGCCCATGCTAAAAGAATTGGGTTATTTACGTTTGGCAAATAGAGTCCAGACAGGACTAAGGGAACTTTAATCACTGAATTTCACTGCGGAGTATCCAACTACAGAGTTCTTATCGCCCGAGGTATCTCCTGATGTGGCATGCTTGAGGAGTCTGGCCTTCTTTCCCAACTTCTTGGCGATTCTCATCACTACCATAGTGGGTCCATAGCCACACATGGTAACTCCCATTTCCTCTACTACACTATACAAACCTCTGTAGTCCAGACTCAATATCTTATCTAACGCTAACTCGTCCTTTTTCAACGTCTCATCGTGAGGGTCGTAATGATTCAGGTCTGTGCTCGCGAGGACCACTACGTTATCCTCCTTAAGTTTCATGAGTCTCAGAATACCCTCCGAGATATATTCCGCCACTTCTGGGGTCTGCATAGATATAACTATTGGAACTATCTTGAATGACGAACCGAAAATGAATTGAAGGAAAGGTAACTGAACCTCAATTGAGTGTTCGTATAGATGTGCCCTTTCATCTAGGTCCATAACTTCACTTTCATGGGCAAGCCTGATGACTGCCTCGTTGTCCACTTCCACTCTACCCAATGGCGTTTCCCATTCCCCATTCGGATAAACAGAAACATAAGATCCTAGTCCAGTGTGGTTCGGACCCAGTATTACCACTAGTTGGGGGGAATTCCTAGCCGCTAACTCGGCATAAACGTGGGCAGCAACGGGCCCACTATATATGTAGCCAGCATGAGGGACGACGTAAAGATTAGTTGGGCCACCCTCGAATATTCGAGGGAAGAACCCTGGCCCTACATTATGGGTGAAACACCAAGATATTCTCCTCCTAAGTTCCTCAGCGTCATCCTCGTAAAAAGAGCCAGCCACTGCTGGCCTTCTTATCATTGAGCTACTTTCACCTCGAACTCATCAACAGAGACAGGCAACTCGCCATCTGGAGCTAACTCCTTCCTCTCTCTCAACACCTGTCTCGCTAGGGCCCAGTATAGTAAGGCCAGTGACTTCCTTCCCTTGTTGTTGCAGGGAATCAAGATGTCCACAAAGTCCACCTTTACGTCAGTATCTGCAAAGGCCACTATGGGTATTCCCACCTCAGAAGCTTCCTTAATGGCTTGCATATCCACCCGAGGATCCGAGACAACTAAGACTTCAGGTTCAATGTAACTGGAGAGGTAAGGGTTGGTAAGCGTTCCTGGAACGAATCTTCCCACGATACTCTTTGCCCCTATAACCTCAGCGAACTTTTGAACGGGGGTGAAAGCGTACTGTCTGGCCGCAACGGCTAGAATTGAGGAACTATCAAACCTGGAAAGGAACTTAGCTGCTACTCTCAACCTCTCATCAATTTTTCTTACGTCCAAAACGTATAGGCCCTCAGGTCTGACTCTATAAACGAATTTCTTCATAAATGAGCCGCAACTATGGGTCCCTATGTGGACTCCCACTGTCAAGTAATTCTCCAGAGGTACTAGGAGCTCTACTTCTCCTCCCTTCTCACTTCTCTGAAGCTCTGCCTTCTCTTCCTCCGTTAGCCTAGAACCCTTTTCCTCTTCGGACATCATAATCGCCTCATATAGGTCTGGTGTAATGCACTAGCTCATGGATTATATCTACGTAGGAAAGAAGCATACGTCTGCAACAAAGCCTCTTAACACCTAATTCGTCCAACGCCTCCCCTGGCGGCACCCCTACCTCCACTTTCGCTTCAAAGGCCTCCCATTTGTCACCTACTACTGCTCCGCAGGTGAAACATCTAACCGGTACGATCATTCCATAATTCACCTATAGGACTTCTGCCTCCATCTTCTTGCGCTATACCTCATCCATTTTTCAGACTCGGTTCTCCTCGGGTCACCTGCTAACATATATCTATCGTAAGACCTATACAGGTTCTCCAGCTCTTCGTCTCCTGTGAATCGAACCAACGCTCTAGCCAAGGCCACTCTGGCTGCCTCCGCCTGACCCATTATCCCTCCCCCTTGGACTTCAATGTAGGCGTCAATGGATGACCATCTATCTCTTCCTAGTAGCAGAAGAGGCTCCATGATCTTCAATCTGGCCACCTCTATGGGCATTAGCTCTACTGGTACCCCATTGAAGAAAACTCTCCCCTTTCCAGGTATCACACGACACCTGGCGGTGGCCTTTTTCCTGGTCGCACTCCCTACGATACTTTTCCCTTGTTTCTCCTCAGAGCTCACTCTTCCACCCAAGCTCCCTTGTTAACTCTCCAACAGTGACATACTTACCTTTAAGCCTATCGACGTGGGCTTCTGGAAACTTCACCTTCTTCCTTTCCACATATTGCTCTGGGACCCCTACGTAAACTTTGAGTTTCCTGTACATAACATTACCAGACGGATTGTCAGGCAGCATCCCCCTGACTGTTCTCTTCACTAATGAAATGGGATTTCGTGGCCTCCTGATACCTTGCCTAGAGGGGTTAAACATTGTCCTTACTCCCATGAGCAATCTATATCCTGCCAAGACTCTGCTCAATTCTCCACTTATGACCACCTTCTCCGCATTAACAACAATGATTGTTTTACCCTGCTTTAACTGCTTTACTATCATGGTTGCCATTCTACCGAGGATCTGTCCTTCTCCATCCAATACTAATTCCTCCATCACTTCACCACCTTCACAGCCTTAAGATCCTTCACCTCACTTAGAGCGCGGGTCAAGGGGATCGCTCTTCCTCCTACGGACTGGATCTTCGATACAGCTGACCTAGAGAAATCGAAGGCCACTACAACAATTGGATGATCTACTTTCCCAGCTCCCAAAACTTTTCCTGGTACTACGCCTACGGCTCCCTCAGGTAGGAGTTTGTTTACCTTTCCAACATTAACCTCAACTCTCCTTCTGGATGACACTGATAATTCCTCCGCTACTTTTCTCCACACCGGTGCATGTTGCTTGCCCAATTCATAAATTAATTTCCTTAGCACCACGTTGGTGCTACCGCTCTCGACCATCACGTGTTCACCTTTTCCTTCAGCTCCTCTAACTTACGCTGAATACTCCTGCTAGCTTCTATTAAAATTCTTTGAGGTTTCACCGAGCCTACAGTTTCCAACCTCAGAATGAACTTGTTAGGAACTGAACTCACTCTTATTTTCCCTTCACAATACTTGAGACATTCTTCACATAGAATGCAGGAGCGTTCATTCTTCACGCCAAGCTTACCGTTATTCAAAGAGAATACACCTGCTGGACACACCTTATAGGCTTCCGCACACTCGCCTAGGATCTCCACCTTGGGGTAGTATCGACTCACAGCTACTGCAACTGGGCTGAACTTCACGTGTTCTTTACCATACCCTAACCTTAGCCTCGCTTCTAGGGACACCTTCTGACCAGGACCTAAGAGGACTATGGGAATATCGTTCGAGGTTGGGACCACAGCAGGATCTTCCGACTTTATGTCTCTAGAGTATACCATGATCGTCGCTCCCCTACCTTCGGCCTCTAGGTAGATCTTACTGTAACACTTCTCACACCCCTCAACACATTCCGCACACTCCTCTGGCCGTCCATAGTGATCTATGGCCTCGTCACTGGTGAATGGAATAAGCCCAAGCCTATGTGCTAGGATTTCGTCGTAAAGAGGGCTGTTATTCTCTATGAAGTATACCTCGTCTATAGCCATAACTGGCACATAAAGCATTGATGCTCTTCTTATAGCATTAACGAAGCCCAGGGGATACCCTTCAACTTCCAGTTCCACCGAGGTGGGAGTGAGTTCTAAAACTTTCACCGACATTTTTCTTACACTCTTCTACCACGTCTGCCGCCAGGTCTCCTGATAGTATCGTGGGGGACTGGGGTGACATCCTCTATTCGTCCTATCACGAAACCTGACCTTGCCAATGCCCTGATAGCAGGTTGAGCACCCGGACCTGGAATCTTCGATCCGTAGCCTCCTGGCGCCCTCACTTTTATGTGCACAGCCATTATGCCCCGATCTATGGCATCGGACGCCACCTTAGACGCAGTCAACATTGCTGCGTAAGGAGAAGGCTTCTCCCTGTCCGCCTTTACCATCATTCCTCCGCTACCTCTGGCTATTACTTCTCCACCCGTAACGTCAGTCACAGTTATGATAGTATTGTTTTGAGAGGCGTAGATGTGAGCGTAACCCCACCTTATTTCTCTTCTACTGGACATCCTTCTTCACCTCCACTGGCGGGTTTGACTTGAAAACACTTGTGGGATAGAAGTCTACCACGTCACCTCTCTTCACTATATAAGATGGGGAGGTTACCCTTACACCGTTTACTGTTATATGACCATGAACTATGAGCTGCCTAGCTTGATATATTGTTCTACTGAGTCCGTTTTGGTAAACCACTGTCTGCAGCCTCCTCTTTAGCAAGTCCTCTTCGGTCAAGGCCAAGACGTCACTAACTGTCAATTCCTCCTTGTCAGATAGACCTAACCGCAACACTTTAGCCGTCAGCTGTTTCTCTCTAGCTGCGCGTTCAGCAGGTGGTAAGGCCAATAGACCTCTCGCCTGCAACCTTAGGTTCTTAACTATTGTTCTCGCGAGGTAGATCTCTCTCTTATTTCTTAATCCATAAGTTCCCAAAAGCGATTGCTCACGCGTTAACTGTTCCTTGGACCAAGGAGTTGAGGGTCCCTCCCATTTTTTCCTAGCCCTCTTAGGATCTCCCATTTACATCGCCTACTTACTCTGCTGCTGTTGTTGCTGTCCCTGTTTACTTCTCCTGACTCCCACGGTACCTCCTGTTCTTCCTGTGGTCCTAGTTCTCTGTCCGCGTACCTTTAGACCCAAAGAGTGTCTAATCCCTCTCCAGCTTTTCACCTTCTTCTCCCTTTCTATGTCCTCTCTGGCATAGAAAAGGAGGTCAGAAGTTACTAAATGAAGATCTGTTCCACTCTCGTAGTCGGATCTTCTGTTATACATCCAGACAGGAAGCCCCTCTATCCTTTTCGAGGAGACCAAAGCTACCACTTTCTTTATTTCGGCATCTGTAAAGTTACCAAGCCTCTTGTTGGGATCTAGACCAGCTTTAAGGAGTATCCCCTTAGCTGTGTTGTAACCGATGCCCTTGACCATGGCCAATGCATAGGCTGCCTTATATCTGCCATCAGTATCCTGGCCGAAGAGCCTCACAATGTATTTGAACTCCTGACCACTTGACATTGCGACACCGTTCACAACCTCCTACGTGTCACTGGTTTTAAATTTAACAGAGGCCGAGCTGAGGTTTGGACTCCATTGATTTTCACGAATTCGTGTTTAATCTTCAAGCCCTTGGGCTTCCTCAGGTTCACAGGGAAACCAGTTCCTTCTCCACCCCCTTAGTGGGGCGATCCCGCTACCTGTGACAACGCTAATGGGAAGTAGGCGCACCTCCGCAGACGTTCAGAAGAGCGTTTGGGTGCTCGACCTGGCTGAACCCACACCTGGCGCTCGAAGTTGTTACCAGCCTTTCCAGATACGTACAGGCGGCGGGGATACGGCTCCTAAAGGTGAGGTACGAGACTAGTTTCGTCTAGTTTTTTCCTGTCAGAGATATTTTGCGTGAGAGCCATTAGCCAACATTTGAGGGGTCTTTCCTCCCCTTAACCTCAGAGGAATTAAGTAACGAAGAGAACCTCTTTTTCTTTTCAAGTGAGGCAGCCAACGCTTTAGAGATTAACATATTTCTAGCTGTCCGATCGTACTTGGAACTGTTGCCTATTACTTTCTTCACTGGGGTGTAGGGAGATTCCCTGAAGTTAGGACTAAGCTCCCTGAGCTTTCCATCCTCTTCCACATACATTGGGAAGCCGATGAAGTTCTCAACTCTTCCTACGACGTCTGCCTTAATTCCCCTAGATGAAAGTTCTCCTATTATGAGATCTGGATGTTTTGTAAATATCATTATCGAGTCTATTGAGATTCCATAAGGATCCACATTAACATCATCCATGAGTCTAAGGACGTGGGGATCTATCAAGGACCTGAAGATTTCAGGGTAGATCACCAGTGAAGTCGATGTTAGCCTCGAAACCTCAAGCGCATCTCCCCTTATCCCTCCGTTAGTGACATCTGTCATGGCATCCACGTAATCTAGCAGCCGATCTCTCACCAACTGACACGACAATAGATCGTACAAGTTAATAGTGGCCTCTACTACATCCGGTCTGCCGTGATAAATAGCTGTGGCTGTAACTGTTCCTCCTCCATGACCCTCAGTCATGACCACGTAGTGGCCGGGCTTCACATTTGCTCTGCCGAGCGGTTTGGGAGGCGCCTTAGCAATAGCTCCCACCCCACCGCTTATCCTTTCCCCTATCACTACATCGCCTCCTATTCTGAGCGTGCTTCCCGCGAGTATCCTTATCTTTAGGAAATCGGTCACAGTCGTGACTCCAGCCTCGAAGTCAAACAGCATTGAGACGTCGCTATCGTCAGACAGGTGTATGTCAACCAACACCCCCAGTGGCCTTCCTCCCTTCACCATCACGTCCCTGAGGGCCGCCCTAGTAGCATGGAACCCAGCTAAGTAAGGAAAAAAGCTCAACCTAGAATGAATTCCGTCTACGGAAACAAGGACGTCCTCAGCTAGACCAGCGTCGTCGAAAGAACGAGGATCTGATCCTGAGGCCTCAAGTAACGCCGAGTGAACGTCGTAATCTCCGACACCTCTAGACCCTAATCCGGCCTCTCCTGCCCGTAGACCTACTGGAGAGAAGGAGAACTGGTTAGAGCTCCTCGAGTTCCTAACCTCCTCCACTAATGCTTCGATGAAGGGATCTCTTCCCTGGACATTTCCTCTATAAATAGAGATTAGTTTCGGTAATTCATTGAAAGGATCTCTTCCAGAATCCAGAAGACGCCTAGTTATTCCTTCAAGATCCATACCGTTAATAAATGCGACTATAAAATATGGGTTGTGGGAGCGCCAATAGTTGCTCAAGGAGAACCTACGGTGGTAGAGTTTGAGACTGAAGGGGAGATCCCCTGGGTCACCATAAAGTTAAAGGACGGCTCCGTCCTTAAAATGAAAGTTTTCGTTACGGGAGTAATACGCGTTGGAAACGACCCCAACACTGGACTTCCCATTTACGCAATTCAGACACAACCCGTTATACAGAACGTAAAGATCCCGAGCGAACTAATCAAAAAGCCCGGAAGGGGATCAAACCCCATGACCTAAATTGAAGGTCGAATTCGAGGTAAACACTTCCTCTAGACTGCAGGCCATAGATATTACTAACGAAGTAAACGATAGGCTTAAGGGAATTGAAGATGGAGTAGTTCTTCTCTATGTAAAGCACACCACATGCGGCCTCATAGTGAATGAGGCCGAGGAGGGGCTGATGAGTGATTATGTGAAGTGGTTAGGAAGAGTGTTCCCAATAAACGGGGACTATCTCCACAATAGAATTGACAATAACGGCCACGCACACCTCTCGAGTGCGATTGTGGGAAACTCGAGACTCTTGCCGGTGAGTAACGGGAAGTTGGATCTAGGAACTTGGCAGCGCGTGATATTGTTAGAGTTTGACGGACCTAGGAGAAGGGTAATAGGGTTGAAAACGGCAATGAAGTAAAGCTTTTTTCCCGTCACTGCAGTACACCTTGTGGTAATTTAATGCCCCCTCTACTTTCGTTCTCACTCTCTCACAGGTTAAGCGAATGTGACGATGAGGAGTGCATAGAACAACTGGCAGATGAATATATTGAGTTCCTAAGGAGAGGAGGAGAGGATTCAGGTTGGGTAGAAGAGAGGACCGAAGACGAAGCAGATTTCGACAAGTCATTTCTCTTCATTGAAGCCCTTCTCAAGAGGGTTATTGAGACCGATATAGAACCCCAGGTCCTTTTGATGTTGTTGGAGAGGGACCTCGGGGAAAGTCACCCCGTCGTCCTCATACTTAAGGAGGAGCTGGAAGGAGAGTAGTGTTTCCGTTCCGGAGTGCGGCAGTGCCCGGGACTCATTACTTTTTATTACGGGAGTTAAAGGGTATTTAGTTAGGGGTTTCACATTTGGATGTAAACGAGCGTTTACGTTTGCTCACGCGCAACCTCGAGGAAGTAGTAACCCTTGAGGAGCTCAAATCCAAGGTAAGTACGGGGGAGAAGCTTAAGGGTTACATTGGGTTTGAACCAAGCGGGCCTTTCCACCTTGGCTGGCTCATCTGGGCAAGGAAGTTAAGCGACATGCAGAAGGCGGGAGTACAAATGAATGTCTTAATTGCGACCTGGCACGCATGGATAAACGACAAGATGGGAGGAGATATGGATAAGATAAAGCTAGTAGGAAAATATACGATAGAAGTCCTGGGGCAAGTGGGAGTAGACACTGCGAGCTTGAAGGTGCTTGACGCTGAGAACTTCGTGGAGGACAAAGAGTATTGGAAGCTAGTTCTCAACGTCGCCAAAAACACGAGCCTAGCGAGGATGAAAAGAGCTATGACTATAATGGGGAGGAAAGCTGAGGAGGCCGAGTTAGATACGTCCAAACTAATCTACCCAGCAATGCAAGTTTCCGACATCTTTTACATGGACTTAGACTTGGCATTGGGGGGAATTGATCAACGTAAGGCACATATGCTGGCTAGGGATGTGGCGGACAAACTTGGAAAGAAGAAGGTAATAGGAATGCACGTTCCTCTTCTAGTTGGTCTACAGGGAGGAAGTAGGATGAACTTAGAAGAGGACGAGGCACTGAGCACGGTGAAGATGAGCAAGTCAAAGCCAGAGACTGCTATATTCGTCCACGACTCTCCGGAGGAAGTAGAGAGAAAGATAAAGATGGCTTACTGCCCTGCTGGACAGGTAGATGGTAATCCCATACTCGGGATAAATAGGTACATCATATTTGGGGAAGATGGAGAGACGCTCACGGTGGAGAGACCCGCAAAATACGGAGGTGATGTAAAGTTTGAAAGTTACGAGGAGCTTGAAAGAGCATATGTGGACGGAAAGGTTCACCCCCTAGATCTTAAGGCAGCCACGGCTAGGAAAGTAAATCAGATCCTTGAACCTGTGAGGAAGCACCTCTCCAATCGTTCTGAGTTCGACGCACTGATAAGGAACATAGTGTCTAACGTGACTAGGTGACATTATGTTGAAGTACAACGTTGTTTTCAAATTCGAAGTCGACGGCATAGTTGACAAACCAGACATAATAGGTGCCATATTCGGACAAACCGAGAATCTCTTCGGGGAGGAGTTCGACCTAAGAGAGCTCCAAGACAAGGGGAGATTGGGAAGAATAACGGTTGAGCTCAGGAGGAGGGATAATAGGACTGAAGGAGAGGTCGTAATACCCTCAAACCTGGACAGGGTTGAAACAGCACTTATTGCATCAATGATAGAGAACGTAGATAAGGCAGGCCCCTACAATATCAAGTTCCAGCTTGTGGAGATCCAGGACATTAGAGCAGAGAAGTTAAAGAAGATCATAGACCGTGCTAAGGAGATACTCTCCACTTGGAGTAAGGAGAAAACCTTAGACATAAGAGAGGTATTAAACGAAGTCACTAGCTCCGTCAGAACTGGGGAAATCATAGAATACGGTCCAGAGAAGCTCCCTGCTGGGCCCAACGTCGATAAGGATCCCAACCTCATAATAGTGGAAGGAAGGGCAGATGTCATAAACTTGCTCAGGTACGGCTATAAGAATACCCTAGGAATAGAGGGAGCTACAGGGAGGATTCCCGAGTCTGCCATAAGACTCTCGAAGCAGAAGAAGATGGTCATCGCGTTCTTGGATGGAGATCATGGAGGGGATCTCATCCTTAAGCAACTCATTAACTCAGACGCCAGAATAGACTATGTAGCTAGGGCACCACAAGGGAGGGAAGTAGAGGAGCTGACAGGAAAGGAGATAGCCAAGGCCCTCTCCAACATGATGCCCCTAGGTCAGTACCTCAAGAGGCAGGAAGCTAAGGCTGAGGTTAGAGAAGCCAGAACGGCCACACTAGCACAGACTGTGCAGCCTCAAGAGGTGGTAGTTCAGGAACAGAGGCCAGAGGAAGTGATCACCATGCCTAACACTGTCCTAGAGGAGGTAAAGAAGCTCCCTGGCACTCTAGAGGGTATAATCTTCGATGAGTCGTGGAATCCTGTTGAGAAAGTGCAGGTTAGGGACATAATACCAAAGCTGGAAAACGGAGGGTCCAACAACGCCACCTACATAATATTTGACGGGGTGATAACGCAGAGATTACTTGAGCTGGCATCGGAAAGAAATATCAAGCTTCTAGTAGGAGCTAGAGTTGGAGGATTGACTAAAAGGCCTAAAAACGTGAAGATTCTCACCTTTACCGATATGCTTACATAGTGTTTTTACGTTTTCCCTATTGTGGCGGCTCTTACAGGTGGGTTTTAGCGGATTTTCCTGACTTCCTCCCCGCCCTGGAAGGGACGAGGGTTCCCTCCCAAAGGGATCGTCGTTCCCACCATCGGTTCGGGATTACATCCCTCATCTGGTGGGCAGTCGAGTGGATCAGAGATCCACTCCCATCTGAAGAGGAGGGGACTTTCACCCATTACGTCTAGTCCCTTAAGAGAAGGAGATAATAGCTGCTCCTCCCTCAGTCCCATTAAACCTTAGATCGAGCTGGGGAGGAGCGTCGTTAGTACCACTAAGAGAAATTTTAACAAAGAAGTATAAATATGAGGGGGCTATCCGTCCCCGCCGTGAAGGGCGAGACTTTCCGCCCCCTCAACCCCAATTTTCGTAAAATGGCTTAGCCGAGACATAGCTCCTTTAAGGTCTTACGAGCATGGTATTTGGTTAATCCTTGCTTTAAAGCAGGTGATTGAACTTACCTCCATGGAGTGGAGCGAAGTAAGGACCTTGATTAAGAAGGCGACAGAGATCATGAGGGAACGAGGACCATTATTGAGGATGGAAGCTAGAACAGTGGGATTTGTTGGAGATACCCATACAGCTCTCGACGTCACAGATAAGGTGATCAAACACTACTTTCCGTTGTTGGACAAGCTAGTATTTCTAGGAGATTACGTTGACAGAGGAGATACAGGGGTGGAGAATCTAGTACAAATACTCTCCATATTTATAAAAAATCCTGAAAAGGTTATAGTACTTAGAGGAAATCATGAGAGTCCTCTCACCAACCTGTACTATGGCTTCTACAGTGAAGTAACGAAGAAGTTCGGAAGTGATGCGTACGTGGAGTTCGAAGAACTTTTCTCCTCGATGCCCTACGCGGCCTTAGTAAATAAGGTACTATGCGTGCACGGAGGACTATCAAATGGGATCAGGGACGTAGAAGAGATCGAAATGTTACCTTCATATGACATCAATCCCGACGATCCACAGGCGTTCCAAATTCTATGGAACGACCCCAGGGAGGAGGTTACTGGCTTTGTACCAAGTGAGCGAGGTGATGGAGCCTTCCTGTTTGGAAGGGATGTCACTGAAGAGTTTCTAACCCATAACGACCTTACGAGGTTGATTCGTGGCCACGAGGTAGCTGACGGTTTCAGGTTCGATATGGATGGCAAAGTGATAACAGTGTTTTCGAGTAGGTACCATCACATGTCTGCAGGAATGCTAGTCATGTCCGGGCAGAGCCTTACTAAGATCTATCTCTAGTCATCTCTACTTCTATATGCTGACTTCCTCTCCGCCCTGGAAGGGGTTCTACTGCAAAGGTGTCGTGGTTACCACCGTCGGTTCGGGATCGCGTCTCCGGTGAGCGGTGGGGGGGGGGAACTCTTCCACGTGAAAAGGGGACTTTCGTCGCTGAGCTCCAAATCTCTTGAGGAGGGAATAAGGAAGAATGTTGTTCGTCTCTCTCCCTAAGTCCCGTTGAGGCCCCAGTGGAGTTGGTGGAGAGACGTCGTTGGTATTTCTGATAGATGTACGGAAAAACTAGTGCAAGGGGGCCATCCGTCCTCACTACGGTCTTACGCCCTCTTAACTCCTTTTTTGTAACTATTTATGGAAAGAGCGCAAGGATCCTTAATTGTTCCTGGGATTAAGCCGTAGAAAGTTAACGCCAGGACATATACCCTAATTAAGCTAAAGAACAGTGAGCACCTAGTGAAAATAGACTAAGAAGCTAAAGTTATATCTTAGTTCATGAATGGTCTAGCCCTTTCTAGACCTCATTTCTAGATAACGAGTACCTAATGTGGTATTAGGAATGGCACCTCCACAGTCGTGTGCACTTACATGCATACGAGATCCAGATCGAGATTATAACACTTGCATGTTAACTTTCACACATTGCCAAATCACTTTCAACTGTCGTGTGAATAAGAGCTATATTTATTTCGC
The DNA here is from genome assembly GCF_003967175.1 of Sulfodiicoccus acidiphilus. NCBI lineage: Archaea > Thermoproteati > Thermoproteota > Thermoprotei > Sulfolobales > Sulfolobaceae > Sulfodiicoccus > Sulfodiicoccus acidiphilus. The sequence continues at coordinate 2,279,471 of NZ_AP018553.1, forward strand.
GCTACTTTTGATTTTTCACTGATGAGCTCCTCATGATCTAGAACCTTAACTCCAAATTTTCTACTCTATTACAAGGATGTTGGAGTATGGGAATCCCATACTTACAAGAATCTCTTTGATTCTTTCCCTATGGTCTCCTTGAAGTTCTATCCTGTTGTTTTTGACCGTACCGCCTGTGGCGAGCTTTGACTTGAGGTCTGATGCTATTTTCTTCAAATCGTGATCTGAGCTATCTATCCCTTCAATTATTGTAACGTCCTTACCATATCTTCTCTTCTCTAGTTTTATCTTAATTAATTGCTCCTCCTTATTTAACTGCTCACAGACCTCAGGAGGTAGCCCTCCACACAGACTTGTATCTTCAGCCATCTGTAAAATCCAGCTCACGTCCCGATCTTTTGAACTTTTCTGTTGAAGAAGGTCACCAAGCTATCTCAACTCACGTTTAATTTCGTTAGCATAATATACTCTCGTTCTATGGACTCTATAACTCTTTGATGCCCGAACGCGGAAATAGCCATGTAACTTAATCCTCCAGCCCCTACCCCTTCCTTAACATACCCTTCTTCGTAGGCTCTTAGTCCAGGGAACTTAGAGTCAGAGAGGTCTAGGGTGGAGTTGCTCACCTTCACACCTAATTCCTTAGCGAGTCCAAGGAAGTCTGCTGACGGGTCTTCGACTACCCATTTTGTCGTAATTATTTCTACTTCGTCTATGGGAAAGGAAAGTGCCTTCAATATCGCGACTACAGCAAGCATTTGTGTTCCCCCCGCAAGGACCTTCCTTCCCTTAAAACCCGCCATTAAACCAGCAATTGCCGTCAGCACAGGGTCCGTTAAAGCCGCAATTCTAGGTAACAACTCTTTGGGAGCATTGGCAATAGCTTGAGAAATGACCCTTCTCTTCAGTTCCTTTGGATTATGAGGAGAAGTAGAGCTGGTTCTATCTCCAGCTTCATATCCTAGTCCCACTAGAGTCGCTGCCGCCGTAGTTGTTCCTCCTGGAATAGATTCGCCAACGATTAGAGAACCCACGAAATCCAGGGATGCTCCCAACTGTTTGGCCATACCGAAAATTTCCTCAAATTCCTCCTTTAGGAAAGCACGTTTCCTAATGTCCCTGCCAGGAGTCTCTCCTACTCGAAGATATGGAACCTGAGGGTTTATCCTTGATCCAGCATTTACAACCAAATGAGGTATTCCTAGGAGCTTTATGGATGCCCTAGAGATTATGGCGGGCGTAGGTATTCCAGAAGGAGTTACTGGGATCCCTACTATACTCTTCGTAGAACCTGTGAGGAGATATTCGGCATCGGCAGCTGGTGTGAACAGAGTCAGTTCTGGAGACGCCCCGGCCAACGTAATTCCAGGTATGAGACTAGTATCGGTAGTTCCTATTACAAGTAGGAAGAGATCCAAATTCACCCCACAACTCGAGAGATTAGGAATTGACTTATAAAAAGGGAGCCTTAGAGCTGGGTTAACAGTCCTAGAGGTTTGGAGTCCCCCTCAGGGCTATTTCTGAGTTCTTGGTTTACCACCCTCAATTTCATCATTTCATTGCTAATGGCAGGAAGCCCCCTCAATTCGTCTGCGGTAGAACAGCTAACCTAGTCTCAAAAGCGAATTCCTCTCCCAGGGTTTCCTCAGCCCACAGCTCTTAGGGAATTTGGAGATACGGATTGGAACGCGCTTTATTGATGTGTCTAGTTCGAATCCTCCCATTGTGTTTTTTGTGAACTACCACGCCCTCGCGGACGGGGCGTCCTCGCGGTGAGTCCCGCTCCTCGGAGGAACCTCGATCTCCTTACGTAGCGGAGGTTCAGTGGAACCGTTGTGAACAGTACGGGAGGGGGATCGCGGAGGGTTTCCTCTCCACGGGCGTGAGTTCCCCCAGTCCAGAGGGTGCGACCCAGCTCTCACGGCCGATGTCTAGAAGACGTTGGAGTCTCATTACGAAAACGTTTCTATGAGGGGGTATCAGTCCCCACGGAAGGGGACTTTCCCCCAACCCCCTCGCTGTGTTAAATATAAGGGGTTGTCCGTCTCTCACTACGGTCTCCCCCCTCAACCCCAGATAGAGATAAAGTCCTTTTAACTTAATGGAACCAGGAAGCGAAAGTTCCAATTCCAGAGGGAAGGCCCATTATAGAAACGTTTTGCACACGAAAATAGTTATCTAGAGCCTTGCTATAAGAGCTAGGTCGTACTCGTTCGGCTATAGTTCCGGCGGAGGATGAGCCCTGCAATCCCTCTTTAGCGGAGAGGGGGTTCATAGGACAGCTCGATCAGCCTTCAACTCAGGTTAAGGGGGATCGGAGTCGTTTCTGGAAGTAGGAAGTTCCCGCCGCGAGGTGGAGCCTAGTCCTGAGGCCGAGGTTGTTTACTGGGTAACCATGCTTGGATGAAGCCTAGGGATAGAGGATAACACAAGGGAGTATTCACAGAAAATTCGGTAAGGAACAACCTACGTTAATCGAAAACATCTTTTTACTTGGAAGGGGACTCTTCATCTCCGTGGGACGAGAAATAGCTATTCTAACAGATTTTGGTACAGGCGATAACTATAACGGTGTAATGACAGGCATAATCAGAAAGATTAACAGGGAGGCCACGATAACTTACATATCTTCAGAGAGCAAACCGTTTAACATTTACGCCGGGGCCTATCTTCTATATACTTCCTTCCAGAGTTTCAGGAAAGGAACCATATTTCTTGTTGTCATAGACCCAGGAGTAGGCACAAATAGGAGGGCTTTACTTGTGAGAACTAGGCATTACTACTTCGTGGGACCAGATAACGGTGTTCTATACCCTTCGATTCAGAAGGATGGATTGCTGGCCGCCTACGAACTAACAAACCCCCACATCCACCTTGGCCCTCAAATTTCATCTACTTTTCACGGCAGAGACGTCTTCGCTCCAGCGGCGGCCTTTAAGTCGTTGGGAGTTCCCGATTCCTCACTAGGTTCGCCAGTAGATCCTTTTAGCTTGCTCAGACTGGAATTCACAGAAGAACAGAGAGGTGACCTGAGATGCGGAGTAGTACTCTTCGTAGATCACTTCGGTAACGTAGCCACTAGCATAACACACTTGCCTGAGCTGGGGGACCCTATTATTTCCATAAACGGCGTCCAACATAAAGCGAAAAAGGTAAGGACTTTCGGTGAGGGATTACCTGGGGAACTAATAATCTACAAAAACAGTTACGATTTCGTGGAGTTAGGAATTAACAAGGGAAACGCTAATAAGGTGATTGATACAAGGGAGGGCGAGAGTATTTGCTTAGGGGGTTATACCCAGGGAGATTTCAGCCGTTCCACCTAGGCCACTTAAATGTGGTCAAGTGGGCCCTGGATAGAGTCGACGAGCTCGTGGTATTAGTTGGTAGTGCCCAAGAGAGTCACACCCTTTCTAACCCCTTCACAGCGGGCGAAAGAATAGAAATGATAAGGATGGGACTAAAGGAGTATGGGTTGGATGAACGAACAATCGTGGTGCCTATATCGGATGTCTTGATGAATAGTGTGTGGGTCTATCATGTTAAGATCCACGTTCCTAAATTCGGTAAGGTCTTCGCCCGCAATCCGCTGGTTCTCAGGCTTTTCAAGGAGGCTGGATACGAAGTTGAAATGCCACCTCTCTACAATAGAGAAAAATACAATTCAACAATCATCAGAAAATATATTATAGTTGGCGAAAATTGGTCCGAACTAGTTCCGAAATCTGTGCACCGTTACATCGTTGAGGAGATACATGGAGACGAGAGGTTAAAGGACATAGCGGGCTCGGACAAGTGAAGGGGAAACGTTATTAGACAGACGTCAGAGAAGCGAGACCTATGTATAAGGTAAAGGACATCAAACTAAGTGACAGTGGCAGGAAACAGCTAGAGTGGGCAGAGAAGCATATGCCGGTTCTCATGTCAATCAGACAGAGATTTCGGAGCGAACTTCCCTTGAGGGGAACAAGAATATCGGCTGTACTTCACGTTACGAAGGAGACGGGAGCTCTAATGCTGACTCTTAAAGCGGGAGGAGCAGAAGTTAAGTTGGCAGGAAGCAACCCCTTGTCTACTCAGGATGACGTGGCGGCTTTCCTGGCCTCAGAAGGGATAGGAGTTTTCGCATGGCGAGGTGAGTCTCTGGAAGACTACTACCAAAACATGGTTGAAATAACGAGGGATGGGGCGGATCTGATCATGGATGATGGGGCGGATCTGCACAGCTTTATGCATGAGAAGTCAAGTGAAGGTGGGGAAGTCCTAGGCGGAACCGAGGAGACCACCACTGGTGTTAATAGGTTGAAGGTCATGGAGGAAGAAGGAGTACTCAGGTATCCCATTATTGCCGTCAACAACGCTTTCACTAAGTACCTCTTCGATAACAGAATAGGAACTGGTCAAAGTACGGTAGATGGAATATTAAGAGCGACCAACGTCTTGCTAGCTGGTAAAACAGTTGTGGTGGCAGGCTATGGATGGGTAGGAAGAGGGATAGCGACTAGAATGCGTGGGATGGGAGCTAAGGTAATAGTAACAGAAGTGGATCCCGTGAGAGCGTTGGAGGCCACAATGGACGGCTTCGACGTCATGCCAATGAGTAAAGCGGCCCGCCTAGGTGACTTGTTTGTTACGGCGACAGGAAACAAGGGAGTAATAAGAGAGGAACACTTGAAAAACATGAAGGACGGTGCTCTGCTTGCCAATTCTGGACATTTCGACGTAGAAATAGATGTAGCGGCCCTAAGGAGAATTGCAACGAAGAGAGAAACCCTTAGGATCGGACTCGAGAAATACGTTCTACAGGACGGTAAGACATTGTACCTACTTGCTGAAGGTAGATTAGTAAACTTGGGAGCCGCAGAGGGACATCCGAGCGAGGTAATGGATATGAGTTTCGCCAATCAGGCCTTGGCAGTAGAATATCTGGTGAAGAATAAAGGCAAGTTGGAGAAAAAAGTGTATAATGTTCCACCTAACATTGATAACTTCGTAGCCGCTACTAAACTGAAGACCATGGGAGTGGAGATAGATGAAATGACGATGGAACAGAGAGAATATGTGAAGCAATGGAGATACGGCACCTGACTTTCGTTTGTCTCTACACTCTCATTTCGTATCACATTGATTCGCGATCGAGCCCTCGGCCGGGCGGTCATCCAGATCGATTGGCTCGTGGGACTCCACGGAGTCCAAAGGCGAGGGACGCGTCTTCCCTTCAGGGCGGAGCTCAAATCCGCGTGGGAGGTCGTCGACGTTCAATGAATTTTCCCATGAACTATCGCGGCCTCGTGGACAGGTTGTCCTCGCCTCGAAGATCTCCTCCTTCCTGAGGAAACCTCGATCCTCCTTCACCATAGCGGAGGTCCAGGGGACCGTTCTGAAACTCACCGCGTGGAAGAAGGGTTAAGGAAGGTAGTTTTTCCACAGCCGTTAGTACCGACAGTCCCAAGGATGAGACCTAGCTTTTACAGCCGAGGTCTGAGGATTATTGTTACTTTTCGTTCTGACTTCCTCCCCGCCCTAAAGGGCGAGGGTTCCCCTCATCGGTTCGGTTTTACATTTCTCATCTGAGGGGCAGTAGAGAGGGTCAGAGACCCCCTCCCATTCAAGTTCACGATTGCGACAACGTCACGGTCGTTCTCGTAACCACGCGAGCACTTAAGCCAACGGTGAGCCACTTCCTCTATCGTCTTTCTACCGCACTTAGGGCAAGTCACGGAAGAGTAACTAACGAACTCAACAATCGCGTTGTGCTCCGTTGCTTGCCAAGAAATCCAGTACTGAACGCGGCGATATCGCATCAAGTAGAGTTTATCGTGAAACTCCTTCGATGGTTTATCCACGTTCTTTACGAGGTTCCTGAGGTTCTCAAGCTTAATTACGTTAGCGCCTAACCTCTTGGCTTCATCAACGATCCACTTTCCAACTTTCCTAGCTAAATCCTCCATAATTCTCTTGGCTTTTAGGTGAAAAAGTACGGATCCTGTTCAGTATCTTCTTGTTCTCCTTCCACCTTCTCGGGTACTTCCTCTGCAACCTCTCGGCTAACGACTTCCAATGAACTTCTTCGAGACGAGTCGGTATCTTAACGTAGTGTGTGTCATCCTTTCCAACGACTATTTCGTTCACGTTAACGTCCACCGCAACGCTTGATTTGGGCTCAACTCTCTCTTCCTCTTTTTCAAAGACTACTTTGAGGAAAGCCTTGTCGCCCTTGACTACTAGCCTCCTTCGTGCTCCAGCTAGCGTACTCCCTCAGGTTTCTGGGATAGCCTAAGACTGGGAGTTCACCAACGCCAGCGATCCTAACGGTCGTTCTCTCGAAGTTCACGTTATAGCTCGCTTTAGGTGTTGGCCAAACGGTTGGCTTGTATACTCTAGGGAAACGTCCTCTTCTCGGATTGCTAAACCAACCCTTGTACTGAGAGGGCGTCACGATAGCAGTCCTCGGCGACCTCTGAAGGTAGGTTGTACTCCTCCCTCAACCTCTTATACAACGCCTCGTGGACACTTGATAGGACTCCCTTTTCGTTTGAGTTTTCCGCGTTCTCTTTCGACCAGAAGAGGGCGAAACGTAGTGCTTTCACGTAGTTGTTCACGAGGGCCAGGAGGGGTTCAGTGAGGGCGACCTTCGTCGAAACTATTATTCTGATCGCTTTTTTACCCCTCATAGCCATCATGAAATTTAAGAAAAAGAAGCGTTTAAACTTTCATCCCCGCCCATAGAAGGGGCGAGGCTTTCGTTCCTTTGTAATCATAAATTACCTTTCCTTAACTCTGTTTACCGTACAGCATTAGTCTTCCTAAAATATTTACATCAGAGCTATACGCTTAACACACTGATCTAGATCTTTCTTGACCTTACTCATCAACCCATCTATAGTGGAATAGACATACTTCGGTCTACCTATTTTTCTTCCTTCTAGTCTCTTCCTCACCACAAGTCCCAGTTCCATCAAGCGTTTAAGACTAGTTTCTACAGTGGTTTTGCTTAGTCCCATAATTTTAGACATCTCTTCCGCGTCGATCGGCTTACTTAGCTCAACTATTCTTATTAGACATTCGACGTCGGTATCACTCACCTTATAACAACATTTCACAGGGTCCCTCAGCTCCCTTAGTCTTACGGGATCTTCAACCTCCGTTTCCACAATAATTACATCCTTTCCACGCTTTAAAATTTTTCTATTTTAGGTAGCTTAGGCTTTAACTTCACAAACAAACTCTAATAGCATTAATCAGCCTAAACTCCTATTAATCTTACATACTCTTTATACATACATCGATCTTGAATAAACGTAAAACCAACTTCCTTGGCTTCCTTGGCGGCCTCGTCGTCCCTTATACCTTCCTGCGCCCAAATCACTTTAACGTCCCCTCTTTCTCGTCTTCTCGAAATCGCTTCGTTTACAATGCCTCTCAATTCAGGTGAAGGTCTGAACACTTGGACAATATCTATGTTTAAGGGTACCTCCGATAGCTTGGAGTAGCTTCTTCTCCCCAATATTTCATTAACTGTGGGATTAACGGGTATTACCTCATACCCTCTCTCTATAAGGAACTTAGGAACATAATGTGATGGTTTGGCTGGATCCTTTGAGAATCCAATCGTAGCTATAGTCTTGTAAGTCTCAAAAATTCTCCGGATCTCATCGTCGCCTACCATAAAGTAGGTCAAGAAAGCCGACTATTTAACTATAACCGATCTCTCTCCGCCCTGGAAGGGGTTCTACTGCAAAGGTGTCGTGGTTACCACCGTCGGTTCGGGATCGCGTCTCCGGTGAGCGGTGGGGGGGGGGGAACTCTTCCACGTGAAAAGGGGACTTTCGTCGCTGAGCTCCAAATCTCTTGAGGAGGGAATAAGGAAGAATGTTGTTCGTCTCTCTCCCTAAGTCCCGTTGAGGCCCCAGTGGAGTTGGTGGAGAGACGTCGTTGGTATTGCTGAAAAATATCTAAAAACCATATATTAAATAAGGGAGACTATCCATCCCAGCTGGGGGCTTTCCGCCACCTCAACCTCAGCTAAGGTAAGTGCAATTGGGGAGATGGAGAACGTAGATTACAAACAAGTTAATTTTCAAGCAAGCCTTGTGAAAGTTGTGGAGAGGTATAGTAGACAGGTACTGGCACTAGGACTGGAGACTCAGGAGAAGTTGAGAGAAATTAGTATCCTCGTGGCAGGATGTGGAGCTACTGGCTCTCATGTGCTCGAGCTTCTAGTGAGAATGGGGGTAAGAGAAGTTTTAGTAGTTGACCCAGATATCGTTGAACTCAGTAATCTGCACAGAACCTCCCTCTTCAAGGAGGAAGACGTTGGATCGCCCAAGGCCAAAGTGTGTGCTAGAAGGGCAACAGAGATCAATAGCGAAGTGAGCATAAAGCCTTTCGTCGATATGATTGATCAGTCTAACGTTCTGAAGTTCGTAAAAACCGTTGACTTCGTATTTGATGGGCTGGACTCCATGTATTCCAGGTTGATCTTGAATGACGCCGCAGTACAGCTAGGTAGGCCTTTGGTCTACGGTGGAGTAGAGGGAGAGTACGGAACAGCATATTTAATAGTCCCACACAGGACGGCATGCCTCTCATGCTTCGTGGAAGGGGAGCAGGGTATTGGGTCTTGCGAGGTAATTGGGACTACGGGACCTATAATAGGTCTAGTGGCCAGTCTCGAAGTTCAGCTTTTCCTCAATTATCTAAGGGGAATTGAGGGAGTTGGTCTGACTTACATAGACGGCAAAAACCTCGAGATCAGGACCGTACCCATCTCCAAGAACCCGAAATGCCAGGCTTGTTCCTTGGGCCTCTTCAATTACCTCGGCAACAACTTTAATCCCCAACATTGTGGAATTACAAGGGTTTCTGAACCTAAGAATGAAGTTCCAACTTTCGTTAAGGACGAGGTTAAGGTGTTCGCCTCACCCGCAGGCAAAATAATATGCTACGGTTCCACCTGTTTCAACAAACTTCAAATACACTGAGGACGTAATGCCCTATAGTGGATAAGAGGGTAATACTATCGGCCGCCCTTATTCCTTTCTTTATCATCGTCTACTCTCTAGTGACCCGCCTCAATATCATTGCTACGATAGAAGGGATAAGACCACTCGTTCTGCTATCCTTCTTCGCTGCCTACTTGGGCCAAGTAGCCACACTGAGCACTAGAGACCTAGTTATAACGAAGATGGTGAGCGGAACTAGCCTTCGGTTCACTTCTACATTTAAGGCTAGACTGACTGGGAACGCAGTAGGACTCGTGGTTCCAGGATGGATAGGACCTGATCTATCGAGAGCCCTCAGGTACACAAGGGATGGAGTGAGACTACAAGACGCTCTCACGACTTCCCTGTCTGAGGCGTTTTACGATGTAATGGGTATGTGTGTAATGTTCACTGCACTGTTCTTTGCATTGGATAGGGTTCCGCTCTACATTCCTTTCTTGCTCATAGCATTGGCAAATATAGGAGGATGGCTTACAGTATTCGCCTACTTCCAGACTAACTCCCAGGTTAACTGGTTGGAGGCCAAGGCAATACAGTTCATGCCTTACAAACGACTTATTTCAAGTATATACGAGACGGTTAAGGGGAATTTCACAAAACCCATCGCTAAATTGAAGTACTTCGGAACGTTGTTAGCCCTCAGCAGCCTTGGATGGACGGTAAATGTTGTGCCCTTCTGGTACTACACAAACTCGGCCAAAGCCGCCCTGTTCACTGGCTTCCTCTACTTCGTCTCTGGACTTGTTCCCATTCCAGCCAGTGCTGTTGGGATACCGGAGATCTCCCTGAGTTTGGCCCTTCCTGCCGGCTCTGTAGTTCAAGTTGTTGTCATAGAAACTCTATGTGTGGCGAGTGGCTTCCTCTTTCTACATGAGGTCAATTTGAATGAACTTAAAAGAGTAGCTAAGGAGATCGAAAAGTAGCACATGGAGAACTTCATCGCTCCCACCCAGGAGGAGCAAGCGAGGGAGGCCATATCCCATTTGAAGAACGTTGAGTTGGTGAAGCTATCTATCCCTTACGATCCCGATGCAATGACGTTCAGTTTCCTGGTGTCGAAACTAGTGAAGCGCACCTCGATCTCTTGGCGAGGAACAGAAGGAGACGTCATCCTTAGGAAGGGTGAGAGAAAGACGATAATGATCTCTGGGACGGTATACGACATAGGGAGATCTTCCTTTAGCTCTCTGGTTCCAGTTTCATTCGAGGACGTCGAGGCCCAACTTGCAGCATTCAGCGCCTCTTGGATGATAGAAAGGAGGGAAGCTACACAGTGGGAGCTGAAAATTGTAAGGGGGATGGAGAAAGGCGGAGTTAAAGTCGAGAAGGGGCTCAGACTTCCTGCCTACAACGACATTCCACTCTACTCTTCCATACTCATGAGTGTGAACCCCTTACTGATGTCTATTTCAGGAAATAGAGAAGCGTCTCTGAAACTGGTGAAGGAAGTGGGAGGAGACGAGACGACTTATCTGAGGGACTTATCTGAGGAACGGTTGAAGAGATTAGTCGAGAAGCTCTCACAGTTCACGAACGAACAACTGATATCAACAAGGATCTTCGTGAATGAAAAGGACGTAATGGAGCTCGGATTGGGACTTCTCTACTTCTTCGACGTGGAGGGGTCCACCGTTCCTTTCAGGATTGTCCATGTCTCTGGATACTCAAGGTATTTGATCTCTAGGTATAGGAGGGAACTAGTAGGGGGGTTCCAGTTAGAATGTAGGAAAGAAGGAGGAACGTTGGTAGTGAAGACGGGATTAAGGTCTCCGCTATTTGCAGAAGTTGCTTGTCCAGAGAAGGGGGAGCAGGTCCTGTTGGAGACTCCGTCTGGACTTTTCAGTAGTAGGTATTTCCTAGAGTTCGAAGGAGAGGGGCTGGTGAGGGTAAGACGATCGTAGAGTTGGAAATCGACTTCTTAACGACGCATGGGGCCGAGATAGGACGAAGCTTGGAGGTAGACAACGTTGACTTACCAGCTGGGATGGTAATTAAAATAAGTTACGATAGTGAGAGATTGAGAGTGTTTCTCAGATGTGAAGGAAGATCAAAGGCACTCCTCACATGTAGGAACACTGCAGATGAAATTTTAGAACATGTGAAAGTAATTGAGGAAACACTAGGGGAGGAGACCAACGAGTTGAAGAAGAGAGCGGAGAAGCAAGAGGAGGACATTGAGGGAGAGGAAAGTGATTAGAAAGTTTTAAAGGTATAGGTGGCGGGAAGAACCTATGCCGCTTAGACCAGGGAGATGCTATAGGAAGTTCTCTGGCCCACCATATACGAGGAGAGAGTACATTCCCGGATTTCCCATGCCTAAAATAACTAAGTTCACCAGCGGCTCTCCCCACGGTGACTACGACTACGAAGTCAGATTGGTCACAGTACAAAAGGGGCAGATAAGACATAACGCGTTAGAGGCCATGAGGACCATAACTCTGAAGACCATGGCATCCAAGGTTGGCAATGAGACAGACTTCTTCCTTTGGGTGCTGAAGTATCCGCACCACATAATAAGGGAGAACAAGATGATGGCGTTCGCAGGGGCAGACAGATTACAGGATGGCATGAGACTTTCCTTTGGAAAGCCAATAGGAACTGCTGCAAGAATAGAAAAACTGGAGGAGCCCATAATTATCCTTAAAGTGAAGAAGCAGCATCTAGAGGCAGCAAAGGAGGCTCTAACCATAGCCGCAATGAAGATGCCTCTGAGAAGTAGGATAGACGTCGTAAAAGTGAAGTGAAAGATGATTCTGGATGTATATTTTAGAAGAGCAGAGACTTAAGGAGGAAATAAGGAGTAGAAAAGCCAAGAGAGTGTTGCTTCAGTTTCCAGACGGCCTAAAGCCGCTCTCCACCGAGGTAGTTCGGAGGTTAGGTGAATTACTTCCCGAAGTGGAGTTCTTGACCTCAGGCGAGCCGAGTTTTGGGTCCTGCGATATAGCGGAAGACGAGGCCAGGTTACTTAACGTAGACCTGATAGTTCACTTTGGACACACTCCCTACACCTGGTACTACCCCAAATTCCCTACGCTATTCGTTGACGCCAAGAGCACCCTTACTGTGACACCAGAGGAATTAAACGAACTCAGGACAGCTATAAGAAGGAGGGAGGCTAGAACTATCTCACTAACTTCCACGGTGCAGCACAGCGACGTGCTAAAGGAGGTTGCAAATTATTTGAGGAGCGAGTATGAGGTGAAAATAGGCAAACCGTCAAATCCGTTCATGTACGATGGGCAGGTGTGGGGCTGTGACTATAAGGCCGCAACTACTGTGAATGCTGACGTATACATCAACGTCTCAGGTGGAGAGTTCCATTCGCTTGGACTCGGATTGGCCACCGGTAAACCCACCTTGAACCTCGACCCCTACACGGGAACCGTGAAGGACGTAACGGAAGAGGTGTGGAAAGTACTGAAGGTCCGATACTCGAAAATGTACAAGGCCATGGAGGGCACCACATGGGTAGTAATCCAGGGGCTTAAAGTTGGACAGAATAGGCCACTCATGGTGAAATACCTAGTGAGCAGCCTCGAGAAGAGAGGGATGAGGACGTTTACGTTCACGTCGAAGTACCTCACAAAGGAGAGTATAAGAAACTTCGACAGAAGCTACATAGACGCATATGTGGTAACGTCGTGCCCGAGGCTCCCAACTGACGACTTCTACGACTTCGAGAAGCCCGTGTTGACCCCGGGCGAGGCGAAGATGATAATAACCGGTAAGATGGAACCCTACATATTCCCGTGGTGAGTATATGGACCAAGGAAACGTTGTGCTTCCTGGCACCTACTTGTCGACCATAGAGGAGTTCATGCCAGGAGACGGGACATATGAGAAAGAAGGGGCCGTCTACGCCGGCGTAGTGGGAAGGACGTTCTACGACATGATAAACAGAAAGGTGAACGTCATATGCTTCAAAAGGAACTACATCCAGGTCCTGAGGAAGGCAAAGTCTCTCCTTGGCATAGTTATGTCGGTAAGCGAAGATCAGGCCCAAGTCTACATAGTGGCGGCTGATGACACCCGTTTCGTTAGACCTTTCTCTGGAGTTCTTCATGCTTCTCAGGTCTATCAAAAGCATGTGGACCAAATAACTCAAGGTGTGAGAACTGGTGATGTTATAAGGGCTAGGCCTATGTCAACTGTTGTGCCTGTCCCACTAAGTATAAAGGCTAAGGAGTTCGGCGTTATCCTCGCATACTGTTCTCAATGCGGCAGTATTATGAAGAGAATAGATGATGACCACGTCAAATGCACAAAGTGTGGTCAGGTGGAAACGAGGAAACTATCAAGCTTTGGTATGGTGAGGAGGCATGGAAGTCAAGGTTAAGAAGACTGGAATAAACTACGCGGAAGTGGAAATAGAAGGAGAGGAACACACTCTGGGTTCGCTACTAGTTGACCTCCTACTTAAGGAAGACCACGTGAAGATAGCGTCATACTCCCTGCCGCATCCACTCGTGGAGAAGATAGTGATCAAGATCCTGACAGATGGAGAGATAGAACCAAAGGTTGCCTTAGAAAAGGCCATAGAGAAGGGTATTGAGCTGAGTAAGAAATTTCAAAGAGACGTAGAAGAAATTTGAAGAGAGGCACCAGGGTTGGGATTCTAGTAGAGGGGAGTACTTTCTTCCTCTGCGTATTTAGAGGGTTTTTCTTGGAGGCATTCTTCATCGGAGTTTCGAAGGCGGACGTTCTTTCTAAACTGGAGGAAAGTGGAGTAACCAAGGAGATCAGTTATTCCAATTTCGGTTTGGGAAGGGAATATTCTGGAGAGCTGATAGAACGCTGTGTTAGGATAGCCGAAGGACTGAAGGAAAAACTAAAAAACTATTGAACTCGAAGTGTAGTTCTATCGGTGTGTAGTTATGAAGTTCTGCCCAAAATGTAAGACAATGATGAGCCCAAAGAAGGTAGACGGCCGAACCACGTACAGATGCCCCAAGTGTGGTTACGAGGAAGAAGCAACTCAGAGCCTCACCATAGTGACTAGAGTCAGACATGACGATAAAGAAAAGATGTTGGTATTAGATGAGCAGGTGCCCGCGGGAAGCCAAAAAATGAAGGGAATAATCTGTCCAAGCTGTGGTGGAGATGAGGCCTTCTACTGGATGCTTCAGACTAGGAGCGCTGATGAACCTATCACAAGATTCTACAAGTGCACTAAGTGCGGTAAGGTATGGAGGGAATATGAGTAAAACGTTAAAGACCCCCTAAATAGTAGCTGTAGTGGACCCGTAGCTCAGCCAGGACAGAGCGCTGGCCTTCTAAGCCAGTGGTCGGGGGTTCGAATCCCCCCGGGTCCGTGAATTTAGGTTCTGGGGTAGGGAGCTTTTCACTTCACGGCTTACGATTAGCCTAGACACACCCACAATAACATTATCCGAGACTTGACGAATTAATGTAATTAATTGATTTAAAATTAATAAAAACGACCTATAATACTACCTAACTACAGACCAGAGAGCTGAATTCTCGAGGAACCAATTTCTTAGTCAAATCTTTAGCTTCCTCCTTGCCCTGAAAGTCTTTCCTCCAGGAGTTTCGTCGTTCCCGCCATCAGTTCGGGTCTAGTTTGGTGGACAGTAGGTGGCCCAGATGACCCACTCCATTCGAAATTAACGAAGGAACCTTCATCGATTTCATCTGATTCTGTCAAAAGGTAGGATTGGGGGTTGATCCTTCCTCAGTTTCGTCGAGTCTGGAGGAACGTCATTAGCTTCAATAAGATCGTACATAAATAGTGATATATAAATCGTCGTTCCCGCCCTAAAGGGCGGAGCTTTCATTGACTTGTAAACCCTTGCTCCTCGAGTTGGGACTAAAAACGAAGGAGTGTGCCTAAAGCGAGAAGTGACGGCCTTGGATTCCATTGTCGATCTTTCCCACAACTTTAGCGGGGTCTGGCAAAATTGATTAAAGGTTAGAGATAACGTGAAGGTATGCCCACAATAAGGGAAACCTTGGTGGAATCTTACCATTTAGTGAATCCAGCAGACGCTAATCCTCTAGGTATCCTTCACGGAGGACATATGATGGATTGGTTAGTCAATGCTGGCACTTTAACAGCATCGAGAGTGGCTAGGGGGGAGGTCGTGCTAGCCTTCCTAGACGACGTCTTCTTCATAAGACCAGTACATGTAGGCGACATGGTTAGAATTAAGGCATGGGTGGAGTATGTAGGCAAGTCGTCAATGGAGGTGGGAGTGTTGGCGGAGGCTGGAAAGAACAGTAGTAACTTCTCAACTGCTACTCTATCCTACATGGTTTTCGTGGCCGTGAGTCCACGTGGAGAGCCACGTGAGGTAGCGACCAAGGTTGAGCCTGGGAGGGATGAAGCCCTATATGAGGCCGCCAAGAATAGATGGCTAGAGAGGAGGGCTAAAGTAGCAGACAG
Organism: Sulfodiicoccus acidiphilus; assembly: GCF_003967175.1. NCBI lineage: Archaea > Thermoproteati > Thermoproteota > Thermoprotei > Sulfolobales > Sulfolobaceae > Sulfodiicoccus > Sulfodiicoccus acidiphilus. The sequence goes on from NZ_AP018553.1 coordinate 2,294,879, forward strand.
AAGGGCCAAAGCTGAGGAGGTTACTCCGCTGGCGCCAGACTCAGAGTGGAAGGTAACGTCTTACAGGATCGTCCTCTCTTCCGACACGGTTTACGGGAACGCGATGTTCGGAGGAAGACTCCTGAAGATATTGGACGAACTTTCAGATGTGGTGGCGTCGAGGTTCGCCCAAGGGGTAGTAGTAACTGGAAATGTCGACAACATGAGCTTCTACTGGCCCATGAGGGTTGGCGATATTGTAGAGGTAACGACGGCACTGAACTACGTGGGGAAGACCTCAATGGAGATCGGAATAAAGGTGATCTGCGAGGATCCGTACACCGGCAGGAGACATCACGCCACTACTAGCTACTATACATTCGTCCATCTAGGCTCAGACGCTAGGCCGGCCCCAGTTCCACAATACGTCCCGAAAACAGAGGATGAAAAGAAGAGATGGGAAGAGGGGAAGCAGAGAAGTGAGCAGAGAAGGAGGAGACTAGAGGAGGTGAAGGAGATAATCGAGAAGGGAGTCTTCATTATGCCTTCCAATTAAGTGAAGACGGTTTCAATTTCAAGCTATCTATAAGTATCTTAATCAAGCAGAGAACTTGGATAAGTAAAACTATTTTAAAAGTTATATTATATTATAATTATTATGATATAAAATCAAGTAGCCCGAGGTGTTTGTGGTGCTATTCTGTAGACCAATGGCGAGGAATGATTGTTTATATCCCTGTCCGTTAAGTAGGTTCAGTGCAGTCAGAGCCTTGGTTGTCATGGCGTTATTTGAGGTGAGAGAAACTAATACGGCCCCACCGTACTGGTTTATCACCTCTAGTACACCAGAGAAGCCCCCTACTACGCTCTCGTTCTCTTTCATAGATACGGTGAAGTTGTATCCATCGATGACATACTGACTGAAGTAGCTAAGGGAGAGATCTATACTCCCGTTCTGTAGGTACGAGACGTTGAAGGGAATTGCAGTTGGCGAAGTTATAGGGGTAGAGAAGGCAACGAAGTCCATCCTTATGGGGTACGAGATTGCGTAGTTCAAGCTAGCATTGATGATACCTCTATTAGAGGAGACCTCGTGGAAGGACTCATCGAGCTCGGCGTATTGGAAGTAATTGTTGAACTGTTGAAACGCCTGAAAACTTCCCCACTGTCTCACGAAACTAGTTTCTTCCCCGTGCAAGAACCTGAGTATTGCTCCATACTCGATCACATAGTGCCCGTCCTCTTGATAGTATGTTCCTGAGAAGCTCCCTTGAAATATGGGAGCCGAGTCCATGAAGCTGGAACCATACTTAGTCAGTTTAGCGCTGATCATGGGATTTGAGGGGTTGTTCCAAAGCAGCAGCACGCCGGCGAGGTCCCAATCGAAGGCGTTAGAACCGCTTAGGCTACTGGCCTCCCTCAGGTTGGTCACACTCACTGAAAGGGTGGGATGGAGGCTTAACGCTAGGAGCGGTGTGAGTTCAATGAAGTAGCTGGAATGGAAGGACAGGGTGTTTATAGATGTTACGGGCCTCCAAGCGAACAGGTCGATCCCCCCGGTGTAGATGGTCTCAAAAGGGTTAAGAACGCCAGCTATAAGGGAGTCATACCTAACTACAATGCTCCTTGTGGCTGGCTCGTTGGTGTACCAGAACTCGTCTAGTCCTCCTCCTTCTTCGTAGAGAAGGAGGAGGTCCCTGTAAGTGCCGTTGGGAATGGTGATGTTTTGAGAGTAGGAGGGACGAGAGGGATTCAGAACGACGTAGGAGTAGTTCATGCTGTTCACAAAGAGTGGAATGAAATCGTTTGGAAGTCCTTCCGGCTTAGCTCCGGGATAAAGGTAAAGGGTAGCGTTGACTTCGTATATACCAGTAATATTAATTGACTTGTCTATATAGTTTGGGATCACGATCTGGAAGGTAACGTTCCCCTTCAGTAGGTTCTCGAAGAGTGTCAGGTCGGCCTCAGCAGTGGAGTTCAATATCTCTTGAGTTGAACCCCAGAACACTGGTACTCCGTTCGCGAAGACGTAGGCTGCTCTATCGAACTGGGCCCCGTCGGTCTCCCTCACTGAGACGTTAAGCAAAACCATCGAGTAGTTTCCAGCCGGAATGTGCACCTTCCTTATAATAGGGGCCAATCCTGTGTTAGTCACTGCGGCGTTCCTGGCTATTACCACCTCGATGGGAGTAACGTTAGGAGGATGCAGCCCGTAAGCTTCGAAGGAGTAGTACATAGGGTCGTAACGGAGGACACTGGAAGAGGCTGTGACGTTGAAGAAGAGCCGCGGAGTGTAGGAATGAGAAAAGGACGCAGGAACAGCGGGGGCTGCAGTTAAAACTACGAAGATCAATAGTACGAGCCACCTCATCATTCCCGCCTCCTCAAGGTGGAGACAGAGGCCACGATCAATCCCACTACTGCCAGCACTAACGTTAAGTAAAGGAGAGCGTCTGTGAACCCTATCTTCGAGCTTAGATCGGAGAGACCACCGAAGATGGAACTTATCTGCACAGCAGTACGGACTTGATGGAACGAGTTGAACAGGGTGAAGTTGAGGTAGTACTGGACACCGTTCGAGGCCACAACCTGAAGGATGTACTCCCCGTCGGGTTCGATCGTTGCGTTAAAGGGCACAGTGAGCTGAACTCCATCGGCTCGCCTAGAAGCCTCAAATGGGATTGGAACCCCATCTAGCATTACAGAGAGGACCCTGACTTGAGGACCAAGAACACTGAAGTTGACGTAAGATGTGGGAGAGGTCAGATTAAACTCAGCCGGCCTTATTGTCGGAGGAGGCAGAGTAGATAGATTCGAAACGTGGACGAAAGAAGTTCCATGCTCTTGGATCTCGCTGTTGCTTTGATTGAAGGCGTAAGATAGGTTAGAGAGGGTGGAGGAATAAAGTTGGACTGTGGAGTTTAGTGCAGTTATTCCGACCTCAGAATTGGATATCTTGGAGTCGAACATCAACAACTCGGACCCGATCAGTTTCACGGAGGAGAGCAAAGAGGAGACTACAGTGACGGTGGAGTTACGTGCCTCTAACTTCCCGACAACTACGTCGTTCAGGGTTACGTTGATACCGTTCACATCTAGAGACGGTATGTAAACGTCACTCATGGAGATGCCGCCAGTTAACGGGTAAGCTAGAGGTACGTTGCTCTCGTTGAGGGAGGAAATAGTTTGTGGTCCTATGTAGGTGTAAGGCATGACGTTGAACTCTTCTCCTGGTGTCACTAGGTTTGCCCCCAACGGTGTGGAACCTGAGATTACCACCTGCCACACTCCCGACAGCGAGGAAACGGACAATCCTTGATACGGACCCTCATTGAGAATGGAGGGAATGACATACTCCCCATTCCATAGCTTTGTAGTGCTATTGTACTGTAACGGTACCTCCACTTCTCCGCTAATTAGTGGGGTTTCATAGCTCAGCTCCCTAGGCAACAGGATGGCAGAGAAAGTACCGTACTGGACAGGCGTTCCATTGGAGTAAGTGATGGAGACTCTCACGTCGATGGTCTCTCCTTCATAGACTAGGGGGTCAACGTGGACTTGATAGTTGAGGGCCTCTGTGGAGACGTAGAATGAGAGGTTGTAGAGCCCTAGCAGTTCACCTGTAGAGGTATTGGCCTCTGCCACGAACTCCACTGTGTAGAACCCAGGTGTAAAGTTACCCGGCACAGTGAAGTTGGCCTCGTGGTATCCAAAGAGATTGAAGACTCCGAATTGGGTTACGTCGGGAGCAAGGAACATGGGAACCGCTGCTACTAACTTTCCTGAGGAAGAATAGAAGTACGCAGTGATATTAGAAGTGAACAAACCTAATCCGCTAGGTTGGTATGCCGCAGCAAGCAAGGTGATAGTCTCTCCAGGGGACGCAGAAGCCATCGCTCCGTTCACTGGTGTGAGAATGTAAGCCAGCATTTGAAGTCCGAAGTAAACGTAGGTGTACGCCCCACCGAGGGAATTATTAACGAAGAACAAGTAGGAACCCTGTGGGTCCGTAGAGGGCAGTAACCCTTCTCCTTCATACAATCCCTGGCCTATCGGTAGGAGAGTCACGTTCAACACAGTTCTTCCTTGTCTAACTAAATGCGCAATTAGAGTGGAGTTATCGATCGGAGTCCCGTTTGGGTACATCTCGTAGGCTACGACTTGGAAAGGTTGGTTCACTTCGAGAGGAGGTCCGTAAGGGTAGGGAACCGGATATACAATTGTAACGCCAGCACCTACTTCTACGTACTGTATTCCAGAGCCACTTAGATTATTGTAGGTTCCGTTGACCGTCAACCTCCACATGCCAGGAGAGGCGTTGAGAGGAATCGTGAATGAGGAAGTCCACTCCAGGTCAGTTGAGTTGAACAGTAGTGGAACCCTCAGGGTGTAGCCACGACCGTCAGAGAAGTAGGCCTGGAAGTGACCGGAGGTGACGGGGGTGCCGTCGTAGGTGACGTAGGCCGTCACCTGTACGGCCGAGCCCTGGAGGTACCAAGGAGTGCCGTCGGTGGAGACGGAGATGGAGAGCCCGGGCCTGAGGGAGGAGAGGAGGGAGAGGAGGAGGCCGCCGTCAGGTGTGCCCAGGCCGGTGGTGCCTGGCCCCGGGCCGTAGAGGCCGTTGAAGCCGAAGGTGACGTTGTGGAGGGCACCCCTGACGAGGGGGAGCACCCCGTTCAGGTCCCCGAGTGGGCCGAGCCTGGAGTCCAGGTCCGCCACCACCCCGGCCCAGGTGGGGGCGGCCAGGCTGGTCCCGCCGACGGCGAGGAGCTGTCCCTCCGCCACCACAGCGAGGCCGGTGTAGGGGTCGGCGTCGGCCGAGACGGTGGGAACGGTCACCCCGGGGAAGAGGGTGGACGGGCCTCCTCCAGTGGAGACGTCCTGCCCGTAGAGCGGGTCCACGCTCCAGGCCGTCTCGTAGCCGTAGGTGGCGGTGCTGTTGAGGGCCCACAGGTAGCCGGACGTGACGTTCACGTAGAGCGCGGTCCCTCCCACGGAGGTGACGAAGGGGGAGGAGGCGGGGAAGAGGGCACCCCCGTAGGCCACCGGGGTTCCCCCAGTTGCCCCCTCGTCCCCGGAGGCAGCTAGGAAGGTGATCCCTTCGGCGGAGCCCAGGGCGAAGTAGAAGTTGGCGTAGGGGTAGTTCAAGGTGTAGGATGGAAACGTGGTATAAAATCCTGTCATTCCGAACAAGTTCTCTGGAATTCCCCAACTCATGGACACTACGTCGGCTAGATCAGCGCTCACCACGTAATCTATTGCCTGATAAAGGGCATTGCCGGCGTTGGAAGCAACCACCACGTCTATGTGTGCGTAAGGCGCCATGGAATGCACTGCCTCTACGTCTAGAGCGGTCTCAACGTCCCAACCAAAGATGTAGCCTAAAACTGGGTGATAAGGCCCTATGGGGATGACAGTTATGTTGGTTGGAGGGAGGTGGAACCTCTGATCGAAGGCCTGTACATCTTGAAGAAGTAAGGGATCTCCATACGCATCTATCACAGCGACTGTTACATTACGTTCAGTTGGAGATATGATGGGAGTAACGTTATAAGCACCTTGCAGATCTTGTGGCGTGTAAACGTCAGCGGCTATCGGGAAGGCTAGCGGCATCGAGTTGGGTAAGTCAACCCTCGAGATCAACCCTTTCTGAATTTTGCCCAACACGATTAACTGAGGTCTTATCTCGCTGTAGTTATCTAGTCCTACTATTATCGTTCCCTGAAGGGGGCCTGGAACCTGAGGTGGAGATGAAGGTGCGTAGTACAACTCACCTGCTCTATCATATAACTCTAATCTTGTCTGGAATAGGCTCTCCACTACTCGCGCTGGGGCCTCGACCATTAGGGAGAACCGGTCAGGACTCTGGTAAACTACAGTGAAGCCGTTAGCCTCCAAGTAGTTCAGAATCGAACTGAACATGGAGGCAGGTGGAGAGAACTCCTTGAGGACCTGAGAACGATTCAGCGGTGGGGCCTGCTTCTGAGACACTTCCTGAGCGTAAATGAGAAGTAGGGAGTAATGCCTAGGTGGAATAAAGATAGATAAAGTTACCGGAACGTCCAGCGGTAGGGAAGCTGTCACGTTTCCACTCAGCTCTGGACCCACGTATTGTGCCACAACGATGTTGGGTATCCATGGGTAAGACATGGAAAGAAGAAAGAGAACAAATATGACCAAACCCGCTTCTCGTTTCATCTGAGTTCACTATAGTGCGCTCACTAGTGTAAATCTCTTTCTCACATAGTTTTCGCTAAACTGGTAATGAAACTTTGCCTGTGCAGTTGGTAGAGAGTTTAGTTGACGATGCTCCCACCACTAATCCCAACTCCCTCCTTAGAGGGTTGGACGTGTAGTTTACCGGTCGTTTACCATCTTCCGTCATTTACCTAAAACTTTACTGGGGTGCAATAAGATAACCGTTCTATTTAAGAACCCAACGAATTCAATCTCTCGGCCAACCGAAAGTCCAAGTCGGTCAGTCCTCCTGCGTCGTGGGTGTAGAGCTCAACTATTACCTTATTGTAGTACACACAGACGTCAGGATGATGATCCATCGAGTCGGCTATTGGCGCCACCTTTCTGATGAACTCGACGGATCCGTCAAAGTCGCTAAATGTGAACTCCTTCCTCAACTTGCCGTTAACAAGGGCCCAGCCAGGGAGGTTAGAGAGCCTAGCCCTTACTTCTTGGTCAGAGAGCTTTTCCATGCACACATAGCTGTCGGGATGGGTTTTTACTGTTTCTGAACTAGTCGAGTAGGTCCAGCTCCTCTAACCTACGCCTCACAAGGTTTATTGCGCACTCTAACTGAGTGTGGGTGAGGGACTGTTCCCGAACTAAATCCCCCAAGGTGATTAGGGTGCTCTTTATGTCCTGAGTGTAATCGTTATCACCATACCGCCGCAGTAATTTGTCTCCCAACTCCTCGAAATTCTCGGAACTCACACCTACAATGGACTGAAGGGCTTCCCTCAGGTTTTTCAGACCTTCATCTAGATCTCTCGCCTGCGCAGCCCTGAGTGCTCTGTCAAATAGTTCTAAAGTAGGGAACAGGGATCTGGCGTACTTAAGACGGCTTGCGTGATCAGCCATAGGTCCCAAATAACACTGCGCATTAAAATAGACTTATTCGTTAATGGTGCGTGAGCTGACCATGGGGAAAGGAATAACCTCCTTTATTGACATGTTGCCCGTGGCCAGCATGACTAACCTGTCTATCCCGACACCCAATCCCCCGGTAGGTGGCATACCGTAACTTAACGCCCTTATGAAGTCCTTGTCGTACGGATGTGCCTCCACATCCCCTCGTCGCATCATCTCTTGCTCGTCCTGAAATAGCTTGGCCTGTAGAACAGGGTCGTTGAGCTCTGAGTATGCGTTGGCCACCTCCACGCCGTCCACGAATAGCTCAAACCTCTCTACCAGCCCTGGCTTAGATCTGTGAGGCTTGCAGAGGGGTGTTGTTTCAATAGGGTAATCCAGCACGAAAGTCGGCTCGACCAACTTTGGAGTAACGAACTTATCGAAGAGCTTCTCTATCATTAGACCTCTCAAATACATTCCTCCTCTTGGTACAAGTCCGTTCTTATTGACAATCTCTTTCAACTGCTCATCGCTCAAGGACTCAACATTAACCCCTAATTGCTCCGAGAGAGCTTCATACATCGTCACTTTCCTGAAACTGGCGTCCAAATCTAACTGAGCCTTACTGACTGGTGCTGTTATAATGTGCTCCCCTGTTATTTTCTTTAGAACGGTCCTTATCATCTCCTCGGTAAGCCTCATTATGTCGTTATAGTCGGCGTACGCCCAATAGAGCTCCAATAGTGTGAACTCTGGATTGTGAGTGACGTCTATGTCTTCGTTTCTGAAGACCTTTCCTATCTCGAACACCTTGTCGAAGCCACCCACAACTAGCCTCTTCAGGTACAACTCTAGAGATATCCTAAGGTACCAGTCCTCGTTTAAGTAATTCACGTGAGACTTGAAGGGTCTTGCTAGAGCTCCTCCGTAAACGGGTTGGAGGATCGGGGTGTCAACTTCAATGAAGCCGGCGGCTTTAAGGAAATCCCTAATCTCAGCGATCAGCCTGAACCTCAGTTCCATAGCTTTTCTAGCTGATGCGTTGTATAGGAAGTCCACGTAACGGTGAGCATATCTGAACTCCACTCCCAGCGAGGACCAGTCTGGTGGATCCAATAGCGCCTTCGTCAGAAGTTTCAAGTCTCTAACTAGGAGAGTCAGCTCGTTCTTCATAGTGTAAAATAGGTCCCCTCTCACTCCCACTATGTCTCCCCTGTCTACGTATTTCAGCGTCCACTCGTACTTTTGACCGAGTTCATTGACCCTAAGGTAAAGCTGAATCCTCTCTCCATCATCGAATATGTCGATGAAACTCGCCTTACCGTGAACTCTGACGTTAGCTATCCTCCCAGCTGTGGATACGTCATTTACGAAGGGTTCTCTAGACTTCTCTGGAAACTTGGAGGCTAGTTCTCTTAGCTCTTTTATCGTATGAGTTAGCTGAAACTTTGGGGGATAAGGATCAACTCCTTGTGCCTTCAGCTCCTCGAGGATCTTCAGTCTTCTCTCATCCCAGTTCACTTTGACCTCCAAACACTCTGAAGGCTTAGCATTTTAAACGCTTCCAACGACGCAAGAAAATCGCTCGCATACCTTGCCTGGGTAGATGACGGCCATTATTTTGGGAACTATTTAACAAGAAATAGGGTGTCCTCGCCGCAGTTTGGCATTCCTCCTGGAGGTGGTTCCCACGGCCGGTTCTGGACTTCATCTTGGTTGGATGGGCGAGTGAGGAGATATCCCAAGCATAATGAGGACTCGTTTGCTGGCTCCATGATTGATGCTCCTCCTGACTTGACAGACAGTCAGGGACCCAGGAAGAAACGCTGACTCCGTTGAAAATGAATTTCTTGAACAAATGGATGGCCGTCCCCGCCTTTAAGGGAGAATCCTTCAGTCAGTCTTTTGTAACCTAGAACGTGACCTTCAATTAATTATAAAGTATAAATAAAATATTTTTATAATGTTATATACTTTCTATATAATCTCTTGATGGATCAATCTTTTAAAGAACTCATAAATTCGAAGATTAATGGATTTTTCTCATCTGATGTTCGAACAAGTAATGCCAATTAGGAAGTTTAGATAGCAAGTGATTTTGTATCGACTGTCGTGATGCTCCTGAGGACGTGATGATTCACCGAGTCTCTGTTCAGGTCTTGGCCTCGTTCTTAACAGTCATATGAAGGGCCGGCCCTCCTCACCCATAGGACTACCCCGAACAGCCTTATTCCCAACTCGCCTCAGGTCGTAAGACCAGTGAACGCCGACGTCCAGGTACGGTTGCTCCCTTCCGGGCCTGGCCGGTTCCCCCAGTAAGTGTGGTAACTTCCCTCCCTTCGGAGGGAGTTCCACAGCCGTCGAGCCCCACTGGGCGACCCTCATAGCTACGCTGGGGACTATTCGAGGCGAACCCCATAGGTGAGGAGTTACTGGTGCCCGCTTTACGCCAAGCGGGTTACAGGAGCTGGCGAGACCCCCCACCCTTCCCGACCCGACTCTTCATCAAAGAGCCGCTATATAAGTTAAGCTTTTTAGCAGAGCTGAAGCCCTCAATACTGAACTTGATGACCTATAATGGGCCCGTAGCTCAGCCAGGCGGAGCGCTGGGCTCCAGATATGCATTGGGTCTGTAGACCGAAAGGGATGATAGGTATCTGGAAAAGGAGAGACCCAGTGGTCGCGGGTTCAAATCCCGTCGGGCCCATTACAATTATAGATTCTCACTACTTCGATTTCTATACCTCACTGTCCTCTCAGAGAAACCATGATATCTTCTTTCTAGGCTATGGATAGGCTTTTCTCTATCTGGACAAAAATTATGGCATGGATTTCACCAGGGCACTCATATGGAACTTACGGGTAGGCGGAGAAAGGATATTCTCACTTCTTCCCCACTCTAGACCATTAGGTGGGTTAGTGGATAGAAAAAGGGATAGCCTCACTTACTCCTCACTCCAGCCACTTTAGAGACTAAATCCTCCGCTGAGCGGAAATTATACTCCCTATACATGGCGATCTTGCTGGCTGCCATGGAGCCCTCCGCGTGGATCATACCTCCTAGCATGTAACCTGTTATAGGTCCTCCGACCATTTCTCTGACTAGTCTCATGAGTTTAAACCTCTCCTCCCCGCTAAACTCCGCGTTCCCCTTCATATACTTCTCTATGTAGCTCCGAGTCTCTGGGTTCTCGAAATCCAAAGTACTTGGCAAGGTGGACACGAGCCCCCAGCTACATCTATGAGGTCCCTCACGACGTCGTGGAAGTGTGAATTGGAGTAAAGCTTCCCTACATTAGTATAGATAGGGTTAGGGATGGCCATGTCTCCCACCTTAACACAATCTACTGCAGCAGTCCTTGCTGCCATATACATCACCTCCCTGTACATCACTATGTCTACAATGTCGTCTCTCACATGGGGAGCGTCTTCAACACCATTATATCTGGCAGCCAACTTGGAGAGGCCAATGTACATGTCGGCCATGGCTGTTCTGTAGGATAGGGCGGTGAACCTATGATATAGAGCAAAGAGATTGGCAAGTGCTCCAGCTTCTCTGTGGTCCCTATATAGAAAAACCCTCTCCCAAGGAACAAAGACGTCATCCAGTATGGTTAGAGTCTCCAACTCGACGTGTCTAGAGGCGTTGGGAGCGTCATCCTTTGAGGGAAGACCTTCAATTTCCATTATAGGTCTAACTATCATTTTCAATCCATTACTGTTGGCTGGAACTGCGAAAGCGATGGAATAGTCGGCATCTTGCTCACTCATAGCTCTGCTGGGAATGAAGATGATCTCGTCAGCAACGGCGGCCTGAGTAGTATGGGCCTTAGCACCTCTCACAACAATCCCGTCGCTACTCTCCCCTACTACTCTGACGTAAAGATCTGGGTCAGACTGTTCGTGTGGTCTCTTAGATCTGTCGCCTTTAACGTCAGTTTGAGCTACAGCTAACGCTAAGTCCTTAGTCGCAACCTCATCTCTATACTTCTTCACCCTCTTCAGAAACTCCTCCTTTCCTTCCGTTAAAAGCTCCCTGCCTATTAATAGGAGAGCAAATATGGCATCGGAACCGATAGCCTGAATGATATTAAATACGCCTCCACCACTCCTCGTGGACTCTTGAATTATTCTCGATCTATACCAAAGGGTTTCCGAGTCTGTGGGAACTCTGAAGAACCCACTTATCTCTCCAAGTTCAGGATCACTATACCTGAAGGTAGGATCGGCTAGTTTCAATTCGTAAAGGTGAGCCGCATGAAGGGCAGGTACCTTGAGTGCATCATGTTCGACTATGTTATTGATTCTCTTCCCCTTATAGAACACATTTCGTCCATCGTTAAGACCATTCAGATAGTCTTCCGGCGTTCTCATAGGTTCACTAAGCGAGTATGTAACCTAGAAAGCAAAATAAGTTTCGACGAGGAAATGTTGAGCAGGGAGGGGGAAGGAAACTCCAGTCCTACCCTCTCCCCCATTTCATCCCGGCTACGCGGTCGAGAAACACCTCTCACAGGACCATAAAAAGTTTGATCTTCGTAAACTTGCTCTACTCATAGCCTTAGGTCGGTGTGTTTTATCTTATGCCTTGACTCATACTCTTAATTACTTCTAATTCAGTCACGAGCGCTCCTCTACAAGGAATTAACACACTCACCCTTAATTCCTTGAGGTCCGACGAAGGATATCAGACTTCCATCACCTCATTTAATCAAATTGAGGAAGTTTCTCCAACACTACGTCGTCTTCAATGCTCCTATCAATAACTTTACAAACCTTCGATCTCCACCCTCGTGATCAGTGCTGATCATCAAATAGCGATCAAAGACTTCAACGAGTCTTTCAGTGACTCAACAAACCTTCCTAAGCCCCATTTTCCTGGAAGAGATAATAGAAGGAAATCCGACTTCTTCCTCGCCCTGGAAGGGTCCCTTTAAGGTGATTCCCTTCGTCGGTACTGAGTTACATTTAGCATCTGGTGAGCAAATGAGCGGGTCGGAAGCACCACCCCCTTCTCATGTGGTGAGGATCCATAGGTGATCTGGATCCAGCAAGTTAGGAGATAAGTAAGCCGGTACCCCTTCTTAAATCCCACTGAGTCTTGTAGGAGTATGGGGAAGCACCTTCAGGATCGCCGAAAAATTCTCCATGAATCAGCCACTTAACTCCTTCCATAAGGGCTCTCCATCCCATTGAATCCTCGTCTTCGTAAGGCAAGGGACTTTCCTAAATCTTCAATAGGTTGTCTCTTGGGTGTTTCCACGAACTTGATAACTCCAGATCAATGGACCGTATGATGGACCGTACGTCTTAACTGGCCGCTCCTATTTTCTACCGTTCTTTTCTGTTGCTCCAGTTGCAATCCTTAAGGGGAATTTACCCACTATAACTTCCGGACTTGATTCTCCAGCTAAGTTATTTGCTCTTATTTGTGGAATTTGGTCTCCTCTGTTTCTCTATCTCTCTTCATCGGAATTCCTGCTCCCATATAACGCCTGCCTTAAAACTATGCCCCTGAAAATTTACGTCTGGAGACTCGGCCCAAGATCGAGGGTTAAAGATAAATAGTAGACCTATATGGTGAATGATGGGCCCGTAGCTCAGCTAGGTAGAGCGCTCGGCTCATATGGCGTACCTGAGATACCGAGCGGTCCGGGGTTCAAATCCCCGCGGGCCCATCGCTTGGCTATATGTGATTTAGTTGCCAGTTAAGGAGAGTCGTAAGTACATGGTGACGCTGAGCAGCATGAGCTTCTTGCTCCCTCAAGAGTTCCTCCTATAGGCTTGGGTTACATCCCACTTCCCAGAGTTGCATAATATCCGTACAAGTGTGCATGGATCAAGGTCGCCAGAAGGGATGGACAGTCAAGCGTTAGATTTGGAGAATATCCATCAGTGAGAACGGAGGTAGTTAGTACTTTAAGCCCGTACTGACTTCCTCCCCGCCCTGGAAGGGACGAGGGTTCCCTCCCAGAGGGCTCATCGTTCCCACCATTGATTCGGGTTTACATGTCTCGTTTGGTGGGCAGTCGAGTGGATCAGAGATCCACTCCCATCTGAAGAGGAGGGGACTTTCACCCATTACGTCTAGTCCCTTAAAGGAAATTGAAGCCACTGCTTGCTCCTCCCTCAGTTTCGTCAAGCACTCGATCGAGCTGGGGAGGAGCGTCGTTAGTACCACTAAGAGAAATTTCACAAAGAAGTATAAATATGAGGGGGCTATCCGTCCCCGCCGTGAAGGGCGAGGCTTTACGCCCCCTCAACTCCCGACTTTGTAACGCGTATCCGCTTCGTAACAGCTTTAAAGTACACCTAAATTAAAAGAAAAAGACACTTATTAGTGGTAACACGTAAGAGCTTCCATGCCTATAGACATAAAGATAGTTTACTGCAAACCTTGCGGGTTCCTTCCTAGGGCACTAGGGCTAGCGGAAGAACTCCTCAAATATTTAAGTGATATAAACGTCACCTTAACTCCTGGGAGTAACGGGATCTTCGACGTTTATGTTAACGGTGAACTTCGATTCTCCAGATATCAGAGCCGGAGATTTCCTGAGCCCAACGAGATAATAGAGATGGTGCAGAGAGCATCACCGCAGCCCTAATAAAGAGCTTCCGGAAGAGCTTTAAGAGTACGAGAGAGGTTTGTAAGGTAGCTTTTTATTTCAGTAAGTAAAACACTTCTCTCATGCCGAAGGTGTTGTTCCTCGTAATGTCAGGAGACGAGAAGGCACAATTGGCCATAAGGATGGCATACAATAGTTTGAAGAACAAGAGGTTTGAGGACCTGAAAGTCCTCTTCTTCGGACCTAGCCAGATGTATATAACTAAGTTAGAGGGAGAGCCGAGGCAGATGTTGATGGAGCTCATACAGAACCACGCCGTCGACTCCGCATGTGTAGGGGTCGCCACGAACATGGGCATAAAGGAGAAGCTGGAATCTATGGGAGTTCGACTCGAACCGGCTGGGGAGAGAGTATCCCACTACGTTAACCAAGGTTACGAAGTGATTACCTTCTGAATCTTACTCGACTCCTTTTCTCCCCTTTAGATCTTTAACCATGATAAATGCGTGCTTACCCCTCCCATAATAGCCCACCTTCAAACCCACCACATAGTACCCCAAGCTCCTGTAGAGTCCTAGGGCGATCTCGTTACTGACTCCAACTTCCAAAAAGGAGTAAGTACAACCTAACCTACCAAACCTCCTATGTAGTTCCCCAAGAAGGGACTTACCTAGACCGGCTCCCCTGAACTCCGGCTCCACGGCAAGAGAGATAACATGTCCCCTCCACCTACCTTGCATTACTCCCACGGCATAACCCACAACCTTTCCGTCTCGCGCTACCACGAACAGGTTACCAGATATGAAGAGATAGGCTTTGAGAAGGGCTAAAGGGTAGGGATCCTCGAAGCTCCTTCTTTCAACCTCATAGACCTCCTCTAAGTCCGAAAGGGAGGCATTGTCTATAATTACCAATTCGTGGAGTAGTGTCGGGAAACGGTATATGAGAATTTTGGAGTTAGATGAAAAGCGAGGAATAATGAAGTTAGTCGCTGAGACTGAGGATGATCTGTGGGTTCTCTATTTGAGCTTGGAGAAGGGAGACGAAGTCATCGCGGCTACTACCAGAGACGTGAGCATAGGAGGAGAGAGTAGGAGAGTCCCCATGGTAATCTCAATCAGAGTAGAGAAGGCCGAATTCCAACAATACACCAACAGACTTCGCATCCACGGTGTAATACTTGACGCACCAGAACGTTTTGGAGTGAAGGGCCAATACCACACCATTAACTTGGATCTGAATAGGGAAGTGGTGATAATAAAGGAAAAATGGCCTAAGTACATCATAGAGAGGATCAAGAGGCAGGCAGAGAGAGCAAGGAGGGTCCTATTGTTGCTAACGGACTATGACGAATACCTGATAGCCGTTCCAATGCTTCAAGGTCTCAAGATCCTTGTGGAGGCGGAGATGCGTCCACCTAACAAAGAACAGTCTCAGGTGGAGGAAAATTTAGAGATGGTAGTGAGAGACGCTACGTCGTTCGCTTCCACGTACTCTTCTGAAGTAATAGTGGTGGCCGGACCTGGAAACTTCAAAGATCTCGTGGCACAGAGGCTAAGAGGCAAGTACTCAGTTTATGTGGAACACGTTCACAGTGCCACCAGAAACGGCCTTAGCGAACTCCTCAGGAGGGACGTGATGAAGCTCGTCATGAGAGACTATGAGATAAGCGAAGGAGTGAAAGTCTTCGAGAGAGTGAAAGATCTGATTGGAAGAGGTTCTGGCCTAGTAACGTACGGGAAGTCTCAAGTAATGGAAGCTGCCACACTAGGCGCCGTGAGTGAATTGCTAGTTGTGGAAGACCTGCTAGCAACCGAGGACGTCGAGGGGAGGAAGTCAGCTGAGAAGATCATGGAAGAGGTCGAGAGTAAGGGAGGGAAAATATGGATAGTCCCCAAAGATTCTCCAATTTACCACCAGGTAAGAAACCTAACTGGTGTGGTTGCCACCTTGAGGTTCCAGCTAAACTGACGTCTATTGGAGATGGGAAGTATATTTTAACCCCACCAGTTCACTTCACTCTCAGCAGTAGAGTTGAGACAGTTACTGGGAAACAAGGAAATCGCCCTCCACTATGGGGAGCTTCCACTCGGTTGTAAGCTATGCAGAGAGGGGGCGAAATTGGTAGTGTTCGTGACGGGGCAGTGTTCAGACAGCTGTTACTATTGCCCAGTGAGCGAGGAGAGGTTCGGAAAGGATAGACAGTTCGCTAATGAAAAGGAGGCCACAAGTCTTGAAGACTACGTTATGGAGGCCTACAGGATGAACGCTTTAGGAGCGGGAATAACTGGAGGAGATCCCTTACTTTCTCTAAATAGAACCATATTACTCATAGAGAAATTGAAAGAGGAGTTTGGCTCAGGATTTCACGTGCACCTTTACACGAGCGGGAGGTACGCCACTCGGGACGCGCTGCTGGAGCTCAAGAGAGCGGGACTTGATGAAATAAGGTTCCATCCCACTAGGGAAGAGTTTCTAGACGCAGTGGAGAGGGCAGTAACAGTGGGACTAGAAGTGGGGCTTGAGGTGCCTGCGTTACCGGGTGATGGGGAAAAGATAGTAAAATTGGCAAAGTGGGCCGAAGAGAAGGGGGTCAAATTCATCAATATAAATGAACTCGAACTTAACGAGAGAAATAGTGGACCTCTGAACTCAAGGGGACTAAGGATATCACACGGGTTAGCAGGAGCCTCAGGGAGCTACGAGACTGCACTGTTTATCCTCCAAAAGTTGAGGGACTCTAAACTAAATGTGCACTACTGCAGCTCAGTCTACAAGGACGTGGTGGAGACGCGGACTAGGTTCATTAGAATCGGAAGGAAGGATAGGAAACCTTACGAAGAGGTGAATGGCGAAGGGTTACTAGTGAAGCTCTTCATAAGGACAACAGATGAGAATAGTTCGTTGGAAGAACTAGGCGAGAAAACGGAGGAAGGGTACTACGTGTCACAAAAGTTCCTTGAAGACATAAGGAAGGAGTTAGGAACTCGCGCCGAGATTTGGCTCATAGAAGAGATGCCCGACGCTAAGAGACTCAAGGTGAGCGAGAGGAAAGTGTGAACCTCAACGGGAAGCTTGAAGTTCCCTAAGCTTAGCTCTTATCCAGTCCCTGACCTCCTCCCCGTCGTACTCCCCCTCCAGTTCCTGCAGCCTGTCCGAAAGTTGCCTGGCCCTATCGGCCAGATTCAGTGGGCGATTGCCCTGCAACTTAGCGGTCCCTTCATTGCCTCCCTCTGGGAAGTACCAATCCTTAAACCAAGTGAAACCAGCCTGAAGCATCGAGAAACCTAGAGGAGTGATGAGCGGGTGGACACCCCTGTAAAGCATTCGTAGAGTCGCTGGATCTCTCACATACGTCACGAATAACCGTCCACCTGGAGGTAAAAAGTCGTGTACTAAAGAGAAGAACTGGACCTCTACGCCGACTTCGCGAACCCACGGATAATAATCGATCTCCAGCCATGGGAGATACTCTGCTCTTCCCTGGAACCAAACTACGTTCCCCACTAACTTACCATCAAGCAGAACCTGAAAACTCAGCCGCCTATTCATTCCAGTGGGAGTAATAGGAGTAGAGGTCAGATTCATGGCCCCTATCTTCCCGCTAAGCATCCAAGGCCCTCCTGAAGAACTTACTTCTCTTGCTTAATTTAGCTATGGCCTCCTCGAAGGTCTCGTCCCCTAGTTCATACTTAAGGAAAACGCCAGTGTGACCAGTTAACCTCCTCCTAAGCAACAGTCGTTCCCTAGACAGGACAGTTGAAATTGAAGTTCCTGTTAACTTACTCACGTACTCCTCGTTTCCCTCGACGGGGATCTCCTCATGGCCTTCTCGATTGGGCACTATCATCACAAGCCTCTTATTGACTCCTGGCTTTCTCACATTCTTCTTTAGATCCTCGTAGTCCACCGTCCCCCGAAGGCAAAGAACTCGTATTCCTTTGAGGAAAGCTCGGAGAGGGGAAAGGATATGACTTCGAGTTCAGCCGAGTCCAATGAAATATATGCTTTTGGAGTTGACGAGGGTGTGGCCTGCACGATGAATTTATGGTGTCCAGTTAACCGATCTAGCCAGAGTATGTTGGGTCTCAAAACAGCTATGTCGATGTCGCTGTGTTGGTCGACGTCTCCTCTAGCTACCGAACCATAGACTACTGGTTCAAGCTGTTTTATGCCCTTCTCCTCAATTATCTCTATTGCTCGCTCCCTCTTTGACCTCAAAAGGGCCCAGTGGGAGGGAGAGTACTTCATCATTGTTTAAAGAACCTCACGAGATTTAACCGTATGGTACCTTTTTTGGAGGAAGCGCTCGCATTCGTAAGTGCGTGGGGCCTCCTCTACGCGATCTGGAGGGCGCGCAGACTGTCCCTAGAGCGTAAGGGACTACAGATCTATCCATTCCTGATTATATGGAAGAAGGCGTCTAGAGATCAATGGTTTCCCGGCTTCTCACGAGGTAAAGGTTACAGGGCTTTCGAGACCATATCAATCGGCCTCGCAGTCCTTTCGATGACGTTGGGTATCTACCTCATTCTGTACACGTTGTTCGAACTATCAGTCCTCAGACCTCAGGCACAGGTAGTCAAGCTCGAACCCATTATACCTGGGGTAACAGTTAGCCTCAATCAAGTTCCTTACCTGTTAGTGGCATTAGTTCTCTCGATCTCTCTTCATGAACTTATGCATGCGCTTTCATCCACATCCCAAGGAATTAAGGTGAAAAATGGTGGATTGATCCTGCTGGCCATCTTCCCTGGGGCGTTCGTGGAACCCGATCAAGACGACTTTTCATCCAAACCGCTGGCCTCAAAACTTAAGGTGATATCGGCAGGGATAGCAATCAACTTGGTTCTTGCAGCAATCTCACTTGCCCTACTATCTATGGCAGTTTCGATGTTCTCACACGGGGTCCTAATAGTAAGAGTTGTAGGAGGCTCCCCTGCCCAATACGCAGGACTTAAGTCGGGAGATGTTATCGTGAAGGTGAACGGGACTGCGATTAACTCACCCACCCAATTAGGAAAGTTGACGTCTAGCGGATTGCCCCTAATCCTCACAGTGATAGAAAATGGGCACATTAGCTCTATCGCTGTTACGCCGGAGAACGGAAAAATAGGAGTTTACATCACGGACTACTTCGCTCCTTCGATAGCCGGCCCCATAGTCGACTTGTTGGATTGGCTGTTCATAGTGAACTTCAGTTTGACGATGTTCAACGGTGCACCTCTGATAATTACGGACGGGGGGAAGTTGTTGACCGAGCTCCTCAGACCTATTGGAGGAGAGAATGTGGCCTACGTGGTACAGACAATGCTTCTCCTCGCTTTCATCCTGGCGATAGGACTCTCTATCTAGGTCTCCGTGTGTTAAGAGAACCCTCAAAGGGTAATTTAACCTAGTGGAGTAAAGGGAACCGAAGTTCCCTTCCTGAGGGGTGGATATCCCCTTACAACATACAATTTTTGTGCATAAAATTATAATTATAATATAGATCCCTGTTGTAAGAGCTATGTCTTACTCTCTCGACCGGGGTTAGCTTCAATGGGGGGCGAACTCTGCAATCTTCCTACGGAGAATCACGGAAAGGCTCGAAGAACCTGTGGCCACTGGTAAAGGGGGATCGGGTAGCTCTGGGAAGCAGGGGTAATCGAGAGATACCCCGGCCAGTTAGGCTGGGTAGTTCACCGAATACCACAACACTACATAACTTCATAACTTCCTGTGTGCTTCATATTCGGCGGAAAGAACGTCTTACTCAGCTAATGGGCCCGCTGGGACTTGAACCCAGGACCTCTGCCTTGTAAGGGCAGCGTCCTCACCAGGCTAGACGACGGGCCCATTTAGTCAATTGCAGAAAGACGACTTGAGATTGAGTATTAAAAACTTCTGCGACCTTTTGAGACTTTGACATCTCACCGCCTTGGAATTGTTCCCTCCAAAGCAGTCCTCAACCTTGGGTTCGGGTTTATATCCAGCGTGGAGCGGGCAATCTGATGGTTCAGAGTACCATCCTCTCTAGTGATGATACATAAGCGATCTGAATCTGGTGAGTGGGAATATTAGCTCACCAGTGCCCTGCTTTTACTCCCATCAACTCGTCAGCTAGGCTGTAGAGTTAATAGTTCAGTGAGAGCGAATTTAATAGAATCAGATTCAACTTTACAAGGAGCTGTGGTTGCCTTGAAGGACGAGCTTTTCTTTTTCTAAGATTAAGAGACAACCCCTTTCGGAATGGATCCTTGTTTAGTGTCTTGCTAAGGGAATCCAACCTATTACCACAACCGAGGACTTCCATGAATATATGGGTTCCCTGAGATAGCCGGGCTGGGATTCGAACCCAGGTCCCAGGGGCCAAAACCCTGGATCCTTGACCGCTAGACTACCCGGCTATCGAGTCTGAATTACTTTTCCACATCTTAAAGATTGACGCTCGTTTATCCAGAAGTGAATCGGAAGAGGTCTAACGTCTACTAAAGACCAGTTTGATGGTCAAATATATAGAAATCATTCTGAATAACCCTACCCGCCCAGCACTACATAATCGATAGTAATCTTTAGTGAGAGACTTAAACTCCGTCATTCCAGAGTCCACAGACTTATCTCCTCAGATTAATACATATTCGACGTTAAACGTGAAAATCTTTAGGTGCGGGGGATGGGACTTGAACCCACGCAGGCCTACGCCATCGGGGCCTAAGCCCGACCCCTTTGACCATGCTCGGGCACCCCCGCACACTGGGAGTCATTTCTCCTTTCCGCTTTTAGCTCTTACTCCACTGAATAGGGAGAGCAGTGTTGAAAAGGCCCAAACCACGAGGCGGATAACCTTAATCTAACTTAGGCCCATAAACCTCAACGGTAAACCGATTGTTCATGGATGTTGATTTCACTTTCTAGGGAACTTTTGATTATAGTGTGGCTTAGTCTCCTTTAGAGCTACGCGGCTTCACTTTGTGCTCGACCGTTCAACTTCTCCTAGGATAATGAAGAGGCGGGACCGCTGTAGTAGAGCTCCACCTTCAAACAAGTAGCGAACTAATCTTAATCGGTGGATCGGAAATCGTGAGGAGGCCAGCTAGTCTCTCGCTGACCACCTAGAATGAACTCTCCTTTCTGACACCCTTCACTCGGGTATTACGATTAAGGGATAAAGACCTTTAGCTGGCTTACTCCCCGCCCTGGAAGAATCATCCTCCAAGGGGCTCATCGTTTCCACCTTCGGTTCTGGATTACATCTATCGAGGGGGCAGTCGGGTGGCTTAGAGGATCCCCCACTTGAATAGAGGGGGGACTTTCGTCGCTGAGCTCTAATCCCTGTGGGAAGAGAGATGAAAGAGAGATGCTAGTTGTTCCTCCCTCAGTCCTATTGAGCACTCGGTCGAGCTGTGGAGGGGCGTCGTTGGTATCGCGGAGAAAACGTCTGAAAAACCATTCTATAAGGGAGCTGTCCCCCTCCCTTATAGAAGGGGACTTTCGCCCCTCAACCCCCATAAAGTTAAATATAGTCAGGAGGCGTCCAGTCGGTATGACATTTCGCTGTATTTAGAAGTCCTTTTATTGGGGATCAGTAAGATAGTTACATGTGGCTGATACTGTCCAAGAAGTCGCCATAGAGGAAATGGTTTCGCTTTTCTCTGCATTAGCTGACACTACTAGACTAGGAATCGTCTTGTTCCTTTACAAGAACGGAAGTGCGACCGTGCAAGATATATCAAAGTCCCTCTCAAAGTCCCAGTCTCTAATATCTCATCACTTAGCCTGTCTTAAGAACTGTGGAGTAGTATCTTACAGGAGGGAGGGGCGCTTTATATACTATTCCCTGAACGGGGTCGGAATAAGGGAAATAGTGAACATCGCCCTTAAGCATGTGGCAGACTACGGAAGATCCATACTGGCATGTGAAGTTATAAAAGGAGAAGAACCGACGTGATTTCAAAGGAATTAGTATAATGACCTCCCCCTCTTTGGACACTTTACGATCAAGGCCTTCCCTTAGATGGCCTGAGTACTTCCTTAGGAGCTGCCTCGAAATGTTCCAGATATCTTCTGAGGACTCTTGGAATTTCCACTGTTCCATCTTCCTTCTGATAGTTTTCCAGTATAGCCGTTATTGTTCTCGTGGTGGCCAGGGCTGTGCTATTCAAAGTATGAACAAATCCCTTTTCCCCCGTCTTCTCCACATACCTTATCTTCAGTCTGTAGGCCTGCCAGTCGAGACAATTGCTGCAACTCACCATCTCCCTGAACTTTGCCTGCGCGGGCATCCAAACTTCTAAGTCGTACTTCTTAGCTGCACATGCACCGAGATCTCCGGACGCTATGTTAATTACTCTGTAGGGCAGGCCGAGTTCGCTAAACATTTCCTCTGAGTTAGAGATTAACTCTTCGTGAATCTGCCAACTCTGACTAGGGTCGGAGAAGACGAACTGTTCCACTTTGTGGAATTGATGTACTCTGAAAATCCCCTTCAGGTCCTTGTTTGCTGCTCCGGCCTCCCTTCTGAAGGCTGGGCTGACCCCTACTAGCCTAATCGGAAGGGAGGATCTCTCTATGTTCTCGTTGGAGTAGAGAGCAGCCACGGGATGTTCGGCCGTAGATATAAGGTATAGGTCCTCAGCCTCGACCTTATATATGGCGTCCTTGAACGTGTCGAAGTCTATTATGGCTTTTACTACGGGACCCCTGAGCATGTAGGGAGGTAGGACCAGACTGAATCCTTTCCTAGTCATGAAATCCACTGCGTAGGCTATCAACGCCATATCTAACCAGACTAGGTCGTCGAAAAGGTAATAGAACCTCGAGCCGGCCACTTCCCCAGCCTTATTCGTATTGCCGAGCTTCAGCACGTTTTCCAACATATCAGCGTGAGGACGGGGCCTCCATTGAAGAACCTCATAGTCCACTTCAGCACCGTTTAACTGTGCCTTGAATGCCTCCATGTCCTCCTTGAAGACCTTGAACCTCCCGTGAAATCTTACGGGAATGCTGGCACTCTCGTCTCCAACAGGGACAGACTCATGAACTATATTTGGTAGGACCATTAATGCCAGCTCCCTCTCCCTCTCAATCTCCTCTAGTTCTTTCTCCTTTTGCTGTAACTCCTGCAGGAGGCGCTTCGCCTCTTCAATCTTCGTCTGTCGGAGTTCTCTTGGAGAAGAGGCCACCTCCCGCGTGATTTTGTTGTGCTCATGCCTAAGCCTGTCCACTTCCTTTAACATAGACCTCCACCTTTGATCAAGCTCGGCTGCCTTGGTCGCTAAAGACTCGTCCATTAGGCGCTTCCTCATTTCACTCTTGAGTCTATTCACATCACTCCGCAGCAGTTCTAGAACGCTCCATGACATGAGGTGAGCTACGACCTACAGGTAAAAACGTTACGCCCTCTGCTCCTCTATCGGCATGCCGTAAGTCTGGACCCACATCTCCACTATGTCGTAACCATACATTTTCTTGAACTTCTCTCTGCCTTGGGCACTCATTTTCATGGGATTCCACTGTGTTTCCATGTCCACATCCACTTTGACATCAGGAGCCGGAACACTTTCCCTTATAACAGCGTCAACGGTATAGACTAAGTCGTCGATGACAGGGCATCCCGGGGCCGTCAGACCAATCTTTATGTAGACCTTCCCATCGTCTTCTATCTTCAGATCGTAAATTAGACCCAGGTTCACAATGTCAACTGGGATCTCCGGATCGTAGACCTGAGTCAACGCGTCCATTATCTTGGCCTTCCACTCTTCCTTGTTCACCTGTGCATTTGAATGTGACATAGTAGATAACCAAATGGATTCTCTCTTCGGCCTAATTTCAATGTTTGCTCGATCTGTCGGCTGTCAGCTCGCCGTACCCACGGTAGAAGCAGCTCCTATTCATGGTGTGACAAGCCGGTCCCTTGGGCTCCACCTTAAATAAAACTGCGTCAGCGTCGCAGTCCACCTTGAAGTCTACCAATAACTGGTAATTTCCACTGGTCTCGCCTTTCAACCAAAGGGAGTGCCTGCTCAAGGACCAGAAGTGAAGCAAGCCCGTAGTGAGTGTCTTGAAGAGGGCCTCTCTATTCACACTGGCGACCATCAGAACTTCCAGACTGTGGTTATCTTGAACTACAGCAACTACAGTTCCTTCCTCATGTCGGTAGTTAAGAGATTCGACGATCCTGGCGGCCTCTTCCTTTGAGAGCCTCAACGTTTCAACCACCTCATTAAGTTGTCAAGAAAGAGAGAGCCACTGGCTCCGCTCTTCTCAGGATGGAACTGAGTGCCAACCAAACTATCCTTCTCTACTACAGCTGGGAACTTCACACCATACACAGAGAAACCCCTCACATAATCATTATCGACGTCGTACGCTGCGTAACTGTGAACAAAGTAGAAGTATTTGCCCTCCAACCCCTCAATTAGGATAGAGGGCTTAGTCTCAATTAATCTGTCCCAACCTATGTGAGGCAACTTGGGAGAGTTAACAAGCTTGTCCACAACGCCCTTTAGCCAGCCTAGCCCCTCACTCCTGCCGCCCTCGCTCCCCGACTGGAACATTACCTGCATTCCCAGACATACCCCGAAAAACCTCGAACCACTCTCCTTGAGTTCGTTGAGTTGATCTCTCCTCGAGTTCAGGAACTTGGAGACTGCGGAGAACGCACCTACACCGGGAAACACGAGGAGATCGTAAGAGTTCGTTAGCTCTGTGCCAATGTCCACCTCGAGGCCCTTCCTTCTGAGCGCTGAAGATATGCTGAACAAATTTCCCACACCGTAGTTCACCACTAGGGCCCTCACCTCATCCGCCTCCTTATCTCTGCATAGACTTCCTCTGGACTAATATCGTTCATTGCCATAAGGACTAACATGTGGTAGAGGAGATCTGCTATCTCACTGACTGTCCTTTCCTTTCCCTCAGAGAGCGACGCCACAACCACTTCTACGGACTCCTCGCCCACTTTTCTAGCCACGTAGCCCTTACCTTTCCTCCACAGTTCTACAGTGTAGCTACCCTCTGGCTTCTCCCTGATTCTTTGGAGGATCGTGGAGTACAGTTGGTCTAGAACCTCACTCATACCTAGCACCTATGCTCCTTCCGTGCCACATGAAGCCTTCGTAGTTTGCGATGTCAACGGCTGCAGACCAAAGGTCCTTCTCAATGCCTTTAGCTCTCACGACAGCTCGTTGCTTTAAAAAGTCGTAAATGGAGAGACCTCCTCTAAAGCGTGCCCACCCAGAAGTTGGTAACACATGACTTGGACCTGCGCAGTAATCCACTAGGGCGGGTGGTGTGTCGCCTAGAGTTACGATGCCGGCGTTCCTAACTTCAGAGACGTAAGCCTCTGCGTCTTTCACATGAAGCGATAAGTGTTCTGGAGAAAGTGACCTTGACAGATCAATAGCCTCAGCAAGGCTGCTTACCTTAACTAAGTGATAGCCATTCTCGGGGAGCCACTAGATTGGATCGCTCTCTCAACCTCTTTTAGAACTGCCTCGGAGGTGCTCAGAAGAACTAGAACTGTATTAGGCCCGTGCTCAGCTTGTGCAAGTAGGTCATGTGCCACTAGTCTGGAATCAGCACTCTCGTCAGCAACTATCACCAACTCCGTGGGCCCCTCTATTCCATCTATTCCCACCCATTGACTCACCAATAGCTTAGCTGCCTGAACAAATAACCCCCCAGGGCCGACAATTTTGTCTACCTTGGCCACACTCTCTGTCCCAAAGGCCATTGCTGCTATGGCCTGCGGGCCTCCTAGTCTGTAGATTTCCCTCACCCCCATTTTCTTGGAAATATAGGCGACAGCAGGATCTAGACCGGAAACGGATGGGGCGGAGGCGACGTAAAGCTCATCCACTCCCGCCACAATAGCAGGGACACCTGTCATGAGCAGGGTTGAAGGGTAAGAATTCCTGCCTTTGGGTACGTAAATCCCGACCCTGCGAATGGGCTCCCACACTAGATCGATCACTAGATTAGATTGACTTATTCCTTGGTTAGGAGGCTTAGTTTGAGAGTGGAAATCGTAAAGGTGCTTGAATATAACGTCTATGTCGGTTGCTATTCTATGTGGTAGCTTAGCTGAGGCTTCGTCAATTTCCTCCTTCGTTGCCTTTACCGTGCTTAACTTCACGCCGTCAAGCCTCTCCGTTAGCTTAATGAGAGCATTGTCGCCGCCTTGGCGTACTTCATTAACTATGGCCCTAACCTTCTCTACGTAATCGCCGATGTCGCTTCTTCTGTCAGGTAAGGTATGATATATCAAGGCCTGACCTCAACTCCATATGACAAGAGGAAGCGTTTTACAGCAGACACCGTGGTCACTCCATCGTGAAACATGCCCGCAGCTAATGCAGCGTCAGCTCCTCCTTCTGTTAAGACTTGGAGAATGTGTTCAGGTTTCCCTGCGCCTCCACTGGCGATTACTGGAACGTTAACTGAGGAAGTCACGGCACGCGTTAACTCCACATCATACCCTTCCCTAGTACCGTCTCTATCTATGCTAGTCAAAAGGATCTCCCCGGCTCCCAACTGAACCACCTTGGTCCCCCACCATACTACGTCCAACTCTGTGGCCACGGAGCCGGACTTCACGTGCACCTTCCAGCCGCTGGAGCTCCTTTTGGCGTCTATCGCGACTACTACAGCCTGTGAGCCGAACTCTCGCGCTATCTGGGTGACTAAATTTGGGTTCTCTACTGCGGCGGTGTTTAGACTCACTTTGTCAGCCCCAGCGGAAAAGAGGGAACTGGCATCCTGAACGGACCTGACACCTCCCCCTACGGTTAATGGGATGGAAACGACGCTGGCCGCTGACTTAACGGACTCTAGGAGGGTCCCTCGCCCTTCCACAGTCGCCGTAACGTCTAGGAATACTAACTCATCTGCTCCTTCCTCCTCGTAGCGTGAGGCGAGCTCCGCTGGATCCCCCTCATCCCTTAGGTTCAGGAATTTTACCCCCTTAACCACTCTCCCCCACTTCACGTCCAAGCATGGTATTATGCGTTTGGTCGTCATAGCATCCCCTTCGTACTGAAAACTCCCTCTTCGGTTTTCCTAGTTGCCTGGTAAAGAGCCATCCCCACTGCTTTGAAGCCCGCCTCTATTATGTGGTGGACGTTGCTTCCGTCCAGCTGCCTTAGATGCAAGGTGACTTCGGCCCGTCTTGCTAAGGTTTTCATGAAATGTTCTACGTTTTCTGTCGACATTCCCCCTATATTCTCTCGCGACAAGTCTAATTTCACGAAACCTTCTCCCCTACCTGAGATGTCCACCGCAGCCAAAACCAAAGCGTCATCCATGGGTACCACAACGCTGGCGAAGCGAGCTATACTTGCTCTGTCTCCCAACAGTTCCCTCAAAGCATCTCCCAATACGATAGCGCAGTCCTCGACCACGTGGTGGTCGTCGTAACCTAGTTTATCGGTAGCTGACAGAGTGGCACTGGTCCTCATGTAGAACAGTAGGGTGTAAAGCATGTGATTTAGAAAGGGGACAGGTGTTTTCACTTCAATTGGGCCTGGAGAATCTATATCTATCGACAACTCCACCACCGTCTCTCTCGTCTCTCTCCTCCTGCTCAGCGATCTAGACGTCTACTACACCCCTCAACTTCCTGTCATGAAAGGCCATTCCTAATAAGACCGCATCAAATCCAGCACTCTTGATCTTAAGTAAGTGTTCCATCGTGGAGACCCCGCCCGCATATTCCTTAAGCCCACGGAGGCCTTTAGCTACGATTAAGGCGCCCTCGTCCACCCCGCCCTCGGTTCCCTCAGTTCCGACGTGAGTCAGCACAGTTCCCTTCACATCCATTTTGCCTACCTTGGATATGGCCTGATCGAGCGAGATGCTGGATACTGTCCACCCCCGCGTTAATATTCGCCCGTTAGCGTAGTCCAATGAAACTAAGACCTTATCTTTTCCAATTTCCCTCGTTATATAATCAAACTTCTCAGGATCCGTGAAGGGCAAAGTTGAAAACACTATAGCACTCGCACCTGACTTCAAGTAAAGGTTAGCTCTATCTAAGCTTCTCACACCTCCACCAACTTGGATCCACTTGAAGGGGAGTTTGAGAACTTTGAGTAGAGTGGCACTGTTGTCTCCTGTTCCAGCTGCGGCATCTAAGTCGACTAAGTGCAGTGAATCGTAACCTTCTTCTAGGACCTCTCGTGCTACCTTCATCGGATCGCCTACAACTAATCCCGTCCCAGGAATCCCCCTCACTCTCTTAACAACCAATCTACTGCTGACGTCAAGTGCAGGAATTACTTTCACCTTATCACCTTCTCTATGTCTACTATGAGTATGTCTTTGGCTCCCTTTCCTCTCAGAGTAGCCACCACTTCAGGTAAATCCCTCTCATCAACCACAGTTATCACCTCCCAAACATCTCCACGACTCAACCTAGTTATGGCTGGAGCAAGCATGGCTGGTAAGGAGGCTAAAACTTTGTCCAGATCGTCGTTAGGCACGTTCATGAGGATGAGCTTCTTCCCGCGTGCGGTTATTGTGCCCTTTATCATTGTTAGCACCATGTTGACCTTGTCTGCTTCGTCGCTCTTCATCCAATTCTTGTTACCTATCACTACCGCATAAGTCTCCATTACGTCGTCAACTGGATTTAGCCCATGCAGCCTCAACGTGGTCCCAGTATTGGTAACATCTATTATTCCGTCGGCGGCGTTAAGGGAAGGCATGACCTCTGCAGCTCCACTAATTTTCACTAGTTTGGCTTTAATCCCCTTCCGCTTCAGATAGTCCGTAGCTATGTTCACGTACTTGGTGGCTATCCTTATCTCTCTGTCAATTTTAGTAGGATCCTCGATGTTCCAACTGATCGGGAGGGCAAGGACCAGCTTGGCCCTACCGAAATCGAGCCTGACTAGTTCCTCCACCTCGGCTCCAGACTCTACTACATAGTCTAGACCGGTCATTCCGAGTTCCGCGGCCCCAGCCTCCACGATGTTTGGAATGTCTTCGGTGCGAACCATGACTAATTGGACTCCGTCCCAGCTAGTGGGTAAGATAAGTGCTCGGTCGTCAGACGCGAGCGGCCTTATACCTACAGCATAGAGGAGATCCAGGACTGGCCTCTGCAGTCTACCCTTATTTGGAACGGCTATCTTCAAGGATACCACCTAGGGAAGTCACGAGAATGCGGTTCTCTGCCTCGGTTCCCACAGTTATTCTGTAAAGGTCCTTTCCATATTTCCTTATGGCAATTCCCTTCGACAGTAAAGGTGTGAGTATGTCTGTTTCCGATCTCACTAGGAGGAAGTTGGTCACGGACTGATAGACCTTCAAACCGAGGCTCAGTAGCTCCCTCCTTAAACGCTCCCTGTTCCTAGAGACCTCATCGGCCACTCGAAGGGCGTAAGACGGGGACTCTAGAGCGGCTATCCCCGCTACTAAACCAGGCAAAGCCACGTCAAATGGAGTAGAGACTTTCATCAAAGCGTCCACGATCTCCCTGTCGGCTATCAGATAACCAACTCTGAAGGCGGCCATTGAGAAAGCTTTGCTCATAGTTCTTAGTGCTATTACGTTAGGGAAGTCCTGCACCATTTTGGCCACAGTGTACTTCGAGAACTCGTAGTAGGCTTCATCTATGAGCACAAGGCCCTTTGCTCTGGAGGACAGTTCCTCAATCAGTTCTCTCTTGGCTTCCAGCATTGGAGAGCCAGTTGGATTGTTCGGATCGTCAATTGCCACTAGATCAGACTGAGCGGCCAAGGTGTATAGGGAAGGTAGATCCTCCTTCCAACTATCGCCTTCTTCCCTTAGGTTCACCTTAAGTAGCCGCATTCCGGTTGCTGCCGAATAAACCTCGTACATACTATAGGAGGGCGAGTTTATAGTTACAGTGCTCCCTGCTGCAAGGAAATTGTAGAAGAGCTGTCTGATGCCACCATCCCCCCCTGGAGAGGGATAGATGTTGGAGGGCTCCACTCCGTTATATTCCGCGGCCAACCTCCTGAAGCGTTCTGTTAAGTCCGGAGTGGGATACCTATTTCCCCTATCCAGCCAACTACTTACTGCGTCCAACACGAACTTGGGGGGAGGATATGGAGATTCGTTGAGATGTAATCTTAATGCGTCCTTAAAGTCGGTGAAGTTGTAGGGCTTCGCGCCCCTCAAATAGGGTTTAATCAGATTCCTAACGTCCTTCTTCGATGCAATAAGCCTACCCTCGGCGGTGAGACAGACGAAAAGATAAATAACGTTTTTGCTCCCGAGGACTCAGTTACAATGCGCCTACTGGAGTTGTTAGCGTCAAGAAAGAGCTTAGTGAGGTCTTACTTTTACTCAGTCAATTTAATGCTACTATTCAAAGTAGGAGCCATCCTGGCCAAAACTAACGACGTGTGCATAATTAACGAGCACAAGATAAGGTGGAACTTGGCTCCTGTCCTGGAATTCAATCCTAGGTGCGTAGAAGGTGCGAAACTCCTCGTCTTCGAGGCCGAGAGTGAGCTAGAAGTACCACAGGAATTCTGGCTAGCTACTTCGCCCAAGAGATTGAAACTTCAGGCTGACGTCGTAGAGGTTGTGAAATTAAGTGATGGCTCCTTCAAAGCAACTCTAGCTAACGAGCTTTTCAATTTTCGTATAAGTGGTGGCCAATTGCTCGAACTAAAAATGGGGAGTGATGAGGCCGAAGTCCTTCGATTACTGGAGGAGTGGGGAGGTGAGGCCGAACTTAAAGACGTCGTAGCGGTAGCATCGAAGCGATGTGGAATGACAAGGGATGCCGTCAGAGAAGTAGTATGGAGGCTCAAGGAGAAGGGATATCTAGACTTGATTGGGAGGCTAGTGAAGAAAAAGAACATGAGGGAAGGGTAAAGCTAAAGTCCCCAAACTTACGTAGTGAGAGCTAATTAGGCCACAGTTGTGGGAAGCCCTAGTCAACAGCTTCCATTAAACTGTGGTTTAATATTTTACAGTTAAGACAAAATAATGCCACAGCAAATGGGGGTAGTCGTACCGACAAGGTCTAGTGGTTTGGAGGTGTTCGGATCTTCCCACTTCCTCGGGACGACATAGAGATAGGTCCAGGTCACCTTCACCAACTGGGCTGAGAAAGATGAACGCTCCCAAAGACTTCGGTGAAGCGCTAGACTGAGAATTGCAAGTTCGCGAAAAATCAATGAAAGCCCGAACCCTAGAGAACTAAGCTCCACACTTTCCTAAGAAGACTGCATTGTGTTTACCCGCGGCGTAACTCACCCACTTCCAATTCCGCCCCGGCCACCCTTAAGGGATCGCAAACCCTCAAGTCCTCGGGGCCGGTGGAGGGGAGCACCACCCTCACCTTCCTCGTCCCCCACCCTCTCGAGAGGTGTCAGTCCTCGGTTCGGGGGTAGTCGACTGAAGTCCTCGGGTGGCACTACGTGAACGCAACTCTAGACAAGGACGTTTAGAAGAGATTGAAAGCGTTTGGTCGCGCGAAGGTGCTATAGTCTCTAACTTTACCCTTTAGTTAATAACATTATGGCTGGTTTCATGGGCAGAGAGTCCTTCTTAACGCCGTGGACTTTCATCATGGAGGCTTCGTAGGCCTTCACGGCCTTCAGTCCAGTTTTCATTGCTATGTAGCTGGAAAACTTAGATATAACACTTAACTCGTCTAAATTAATTGCCAATACCTTTTCCCTCAGCTCCACTTTCATTTGAGAGGCCTGTTCTATGACTCGCCTCAACAAGTTAGCTGACTCCCTGTCATGTGGTCTCATTTCTTTCATCAGCTCTCCAAACCCCTTGCCTTGCTTCAGCTCTAAAATGACCTTCCTCAAGAGCTCCCCTTTGTCACGTTCGGCCACATATATGGAAGCCTCCTCAGCACGACCACCAACCACGTTCATAATAGACTTTATGTCGTCTATTAGAGAATGGATGTATTCCACACTTAGCTCGCTCTCTACGTCCACTAAGGAGGATTCCATTACTGGCCACTTTTCGGTATCAAGCAGAGTCCTGTGACCTAAAGAACTCCAGATCTCCTGCGAGATGTGAGGGGCAAGAGGAAAGAGCATTTTAATCCATGTTTCAATAAATTGCCTTAATATTTTCTCGTTAGGACCTCTATTAGCGGCCTTCACCATGTCTAGGTAGTCCTCTACGTAGTATCTCAACTTATACACCAACGTATTCATTACTTCCCTAAGTCTCAACTGCTCCATGGCCGTGGTGACATCTCCTACGGCTAATTGGAGCTTACTCATCAGCCATCTCTCAGGTACGTCAACCGTCTCTGACCCTGTTATTGACCTTGAGAATTCGTAAAGCCATCTGAGCTGTTCTAGGACGCTTTTTGCGTCCGAGTCTGTGAAGTTGGAGTCTGTCCCTATCTCGGCTCCTCCCAGTACAGTCAACCTAACCGTGTCCGCCCCGTAAGTCCTTATTGCCCTCCTCAAGGAAAGTATGTTCCTCAAGGACTTGCTCATCTTCTTCCCCTCATAAAGCACGAAGCCGTTAACCACGATCTGCTTGGGCCAGAGCTCCCGCGGGAAGATGGCTGCGTGATTGAAAATGAAGAAGGACAGGTGATTTGGAATGAGGTCCTTGCCGCTGTGTCTAGAGTCGAGTGGATACCAATACAGGAACTCGTTCCTCATTTTAGAGAGGACATCTTCTGGTATGGCTGATCGCTGGGACACTTGTTTAACGTCCCCCTCCCCCAATAGTAAGTAGTCCCACACCTCTGGAGTTAATTGTGTGGCCCTAATCCCAGCGTCCCTCATTGTTTTCACAAATGTGTAATAAGCCATATAGATTGTAGAGTCGCTTAAGCTCTCAATTATCCACCTCTTATCCCATGGAAGTGGAGTCCCCAACCCCCTAGTCCTCGCGCAGGCCCTCTTCTCTAACCACTCGATTGAATACTGGAAGTCCTTCCTGACTTCCTCAGGCAACAATCGCATTTGAGCGAGGAGCTCCCGTGAGAGTTCCTTCCACTTTTCGTTGCCATAATCCAAGAACCATTGATCCTTCAGTAGTTTAACCACAGTCTCATTGCCACACCTGCAGTAGACTGGCCTATTCATCATTTCATAGATCCTCCTTCCCTGCCCTTTTCTAATTAGGAAACTAGTTAACATCTCCCTCGCTTCTTTCACCGACGCTCCTACCAGCTTGCTCAATTCTTCCCTGTGTTGAGGGGCTGCGAGCTGAAGTACGTCTGGAGACATTTTTCCTCTGTGGAACTCCGTCTTATAGACCTCTTCAGTCAACTTCTCCAACTCTTCCTTACCCTTTGGTGGGTGTTGATCGACTAACTTCACAGCCAAAGGGACTTGCTCCCCTGGTACGTCAATTACCTTTATAGGGGTTACCTTGAGTCCCTTTTTCTTTATATAGAAATAATCGAAGGGCGCATGCGCTGGTACGCTCATCACTACCCCTGTTCCCATCAGTGGGTCAACGAATTCCGCCTGGATCACTGGAACGAACATGTTGGTCAACGGGTTCTTGGCCTTAAGCTCTAGAAGCTTAGAGTGATCTACTTTATCGACTATTCTCAGGTCATCCACTTGGAATGCGAGTTTCTGGGCAGCCTTCTCTGCCATTATGAACTTCTTTCCATCCATCTCGACACTGACGTACTTTTCTGAGGGGTTGATCCAGATGCACACGACCCCCAACACAGTCTCTGGCCTCAGGGTCGCTGCCGGAAGTATACCACTATCAGTTTCGAAGTAGATAAGCGTGAATTCTCCGATCTCTGGCTCAACATCCCCCTTCGTGTCGTGCATTCCGACCGGTAAATTATGCACTGGACACCAACCCACTGGATGCGTGTCCTTCACAACGAATCCGCGTTCACTAAGTTTCTTGAACTGCCACGTGATGAAGCTCGAGAACTCTGGATCTATAGTGGTGAACTCCCTCCTCCAGTCTAGACTCATTCCCATTTCGGTGAGTGCTGCCTTTATCTCATCCTTGAAGTAGTTAGCCATGAACAGGGGGTCAGCGAGCATTGATATCTTGTCAGGTGGAATGTCGTAGATGGACTTGAAAATGTCAATCAGTTCCCTATCCCCTCGTGCGATGTCGTCGGCCATTGTGATAATCGGCGTCCCCGTGAAGTGAAACCCGAGAGGAAAGAGGACGTTATATCCCTTCATCCTCATGTACCTTGCGTAAACGTCTGCTGTACCATATGTTCTCGCGTGGCCTAGGTGAGGGGGACTGTTGGGATATGGGAAAGCAGCAGTCAGAAAGAACTTGGGTCTTTTGGGGTCGGGCTCCGCATCGTAAACTTTTCCAGAGCTCCAGACGGTCTGCCACTTACTGGCGATTTCCCTGAGGACCGAGACGAAGTTGGAGGAGACCTCATTCATTGAGTGAGACTAACAGTAGCATATTTTAAGTCATTAGTGAAGTACTACCAGTGTTCACTAGGTCTGGAGATGACGGCACCACCTCCGTCAAGGATAAGAGAATAGGGAAGGATTCGCCAGTGGTGGAATTCCTAGGTGAGGTAGACGAACTAAATTCCTTCCTAGGATTTGCACTCAGCTCCCTCACATGGGAGGACATGCGACGTGACATTGAGAGAGTCCAGTTCGAACTATTCCAACTAGGCCAAGATGTCGCCACAGAGGGGGAAAGAGCTTCCTTTTCTGAGGAGAACGTTAAGTGGATAGAGGAAAGAACGATCTACTACAGAAAAGAGAGCGGCCCCGTGAGGCTCTTCGTGATCCCTGGGGGAACGGAACAGGCAGTGAGACTTCACTTAGTTAGGACAATAGCCAGGAGAGTGGAGAGAAAGTTGGTAAGGTTAAGTCGGGAAGTGAGCGTGAACCGCTGGACAATAGTTTACTTGAACCGCTTATCTTCGATGCTGTTCTCTATGGCCGTAGTCGCCAACAAGAGGAGTAATAGTCAGGAACGATATTTCGATATCAATAGATACTTTTAGACAGCATGTCTAAAAGTCCGCTCTTCAACAGGAGCTCGCAGTTTTTGCATATTTCCCTATTAAGGCTAGTAGGTTCCCCACAAATTCTGCAGAGGGGAAGTGAGGGAAGCTGTCCTGAAGAGGAACGCATTTTCTCAGAAAGACCATCAAAGACGTCAAGTATTTTCAGAAGGGAGCCAGGGGAAGTCGACTCTAACTGATAGAGAAGCTCCCTTACCTTA
This sequence comes from Sulfodiicoccus acidiphilus, assembly GCF_003967175.1. NCBI lineage: Archaea > Thermoproteati > Thermoproteota > Thermoprotei > Sulfolobales > Sulfolobaceae > Sulfodiicoccus > Sulfodiicoccus acidiphilus. Next base: position 2,329,642 of record NZ_AP018553.1, read on the forward strand.
GCCCTGAGAGTAGGCTTCGTAACCATGTAAGGGCATTCCACGTCCTGAAACTTGTAACCGCTCAGTTCAGCGTACATCGTGGTTTCCCACTCATATATCCTTCTTAGAGGTTTCAATCTGGGGACGAACCTGTCACTTAGTCGTAATGGTGAATTGCCAAACCTGATCAACCTCTCTACGTCTCCCCTTAATAAATTGATCACTATAGTCTGCACTTCGTCGTCCAAATTATGGCCAGTAACAACTGCGTCAGCGCCAACCCGTCTAGCTGCGTCATTGATCAGCTTCCTTCTGAAGCCTCCGCAGAAGGTGCATGCTGAGACGTTCATGTTAGAATGGTTAGCTGCGGTCATCATGTCATCCAACGTGTAACCGACGGATTGCTTGAAGCTACTCTTTATAATGTTATAGATGCCAGTTAAGGATATCAACTGCTCAGTCTGGTCTTCCCTATTATATCCTCTTATTCCCTCCTCTATGGTAAACGGGACTAGCGATTCTCTATCTATCAGCCGCCTCAGTGTGTCTAACAATACGAAACTGTCTTTCCCCCCAGACACCGCGACCAAGATCTTCTTGGTCCTGTCTAACCCGAGCTTGGTTACCTCGACCGCTACTCTGGCCCTGACATCCGAGAGGAAGCACTCCTTGCAGAGCTTCCTCCTCGTATGAGGCTGAAATACTCTTGGCTCCCTAATCCGACATGAGTCGCAACTCATTTGGGTCTCCTTCCTTCAACTAATTTAGTGCCGCTGGCCACTTCATCTATGCTGTGAATAGCGCAACCAGTATCGTCAAGCAATCTTTTAACAGCGCTGAAGTTGATGGCCTCCCCCTCTACAACTATCATGAGGCCCATTGTTTCTACGTCCATGTCTGTCACAGTTATGTTGACACCTTCTACACCCTCCAAGGAAGAGATTCTCTCAGAAAGTTCAACTATAGATACTCCCTTAATCGGTTTGAGTACGTCTAACGTTATCCTCCTTATTCTTCCCATGCAACTGCAACCAAGCGTAGATCCATTGTTTCTAAGATAAAAACTGCTCTACAAAGGAGCAATCCCTCTTGAAACCGAATTACTCGCTCCATCGAACGCAACACTTGATGACGATAAGAATCTTATACTTATGGGCTTCGTCGAAAGGAGATTCGACCTCCTCCTCCAGTGCAAATAGTGAAGGCCACCAGAGGTCTCTATGGGTGCTACTCCACCACACCGCTATCTACAATGCACTGTCCACAATGTAAGATGAGGAGGTTTCCTGATCACCAATACAACGATTCCGACGCCTTCCTGAAAATATTCAGGGCACCATTCAAGTCGGAATAAAGTTCGCAACCCACAGGACAGTGGGCGATGTCTCTGGGTCGTCTTTTGACTCTAGGACAATGAAAAGCGCAGTGTTCTGGAGTATTATATTCACTTGCTTCAAACAGTTTTGTCCTCTTATTCCTCAATTCGACTTCGTACCGCTCCTCCTACGTTGTGAGAGTAGGGTCGCTCTCACTCCTTAATTTTCGAGGAGTTATCCAGAAGAGGTTAACGTACACGGAGTATATTTTGAAAATTTTCCAGCCTTTTAAGGTGAGGTTTGCCTATTGTTCTATATAGTGAGCCACAAGGTCTTCAGAAATTGTGCAGGAGACTGAGGACAGCCGGAACGAATCCGTCAAACAATTCCTCTCCCCCCGCCGAGGCGGCTCGTGGGCGACGAAGGGGCCCACCTGAGCGTCTACGCTGTTCCGGGGAGAGTTCGTCGGTCTCAGCTCGCGCTCAGACCGACAGGAGGCCTCCACCGCTTCCCTCAGGGGGTGACGTCCCCTCAGTCCATTGGACACATAGCACCTCGTCGTCGACGGCGGGGGCACCCCCGGGAGAGGACGTACCACCCGGTCTAGGCGAGGCCGCTCTCGTCCTCCACCGGGGATTTGCTCCCTCCACCTGCCTGACCTCTCCCACCGCCCGCTTCCCCGGGTTCAGGCCGGGTGCGACGGACTCCGCTAGCCGAGTGGACTCGGGGGTTCGACACTTCCCGTCGAAGTTAGTTGGGGATCCCTCGTCGGGGAGGTGGTCGAGTCCCCTCACCTTCGTGGCGCCCTCCGGCTCGAAAGTCGTCCTCTCGAAACGAATTGTTAGACACAGTCGCTGCAACACTCTAAATACTTAAATAGGGGGGGCATAGGGGTTATATTTTGTCGGGGGGCCAACGTGATGATGGGGGCTAGGGCTCTGGATGCTCCAAAAGTAATAGGAAAACAAGTGTTTGGAAGCCTCTACGAGTGCGACGTAGAAGCTCTGCGTGACGAAGAAACAATTAGGGAAGTTGTAATCAGGGCAGTCAGCGAAGGAAATATGACGTTGCTTGACATAAGGGGCTGGAAAATTGGGGAGGGGGTAAGCGTTGTCGCAATAATATTGGAGAGTCACATAACGGTTCACACTTGGCCAGAGTATAGGTTCGCTACAGTCGACGTCTACTCCTGTGGTGCACACACCGATCCCGTGGCCGCTTTCAAGTACATCGCAACCAAGTTGAACGCGAAAAGGTTTAGTATGAACCAGACTGACCGGTCATCTGATTTCTAGATGTTCATCGTAGTGGGCGGCGGACTAGCAGGACTACTTACTGCCGAGAAATTACGAGAACATGGAAGGACGATCGTCTTCGACAGGAGAAGAAAGCCTGGAAAAGAGTGTACAGGAATAATTAGCAGATCGACCCTGGCAAAACTTAACGTTGGTAAGGAATACGTGGAAGCAGAGTTCAAGGAAATCGAACTGAAATATGGAAAGTACTCCATTCTAGTGAAAACGGATGTAGTTAGACTAGATAGACAACGATTAGAAATGGATCTCGACATGAACTTTCGAGTGATCAGGCCGGTTAACGCAGTGATCAAGGAAGACTGCGTCGTAGCCAGCAACGAGGTGTATAGAGGAAGGATAGTAAGGGCTTGGGGATGGAAGGGTAAAGCGAGGTGGATCAGGGGAATAGAGTACTCCGCCGAGCCTACCAATCTAGACCATATATTAGTCTACTTCGATCGGAGAAACGTGGGTGGTTTCTCGTGGATAGTTCCGACACCGAGTAGGACCCTAGTAGGAGCAATATCCTACACCGACCCTATTTACTTCCTTCCTCATCTGGAGAAAAGAAGATTGGAGGTCCATGGCGGCGCTATACCTAGAGCTAAACCACGTTTCAACCTAAACGCTGAGATAGGTGATGCGACAGGATTGATCAAGACATTCACGGGAGGCGGAATTTACGGCATAGCTGCCCTACTGGAACCCCTAGTAAAGTGGATCGCTTTAGGTGACCCCTCTCAGTATTTTCAAACCAGAAAATCCCTAATTAAAGAGGTGACAACCCAATACAACATCACACGTTTCATGGAATGGACTTGGCCTACCTTGCTTTCAGCCTTCCGACTAATGAAAGACAGAGAGTTCAAGGTGGGAGACGAGTTTGATTTGCACTCAAGGCTTTTCCGATTGCTTGTTCCGTTTTGAATCCCTCACCAGGTTGAAACAGCCCTCTCCTCGCTCTATTATTCCCATCTGAAGTAATGCCTCTATGACTTTTTCTGGCTCCTTAACTCCTTCCGCCATAAGTTCCCTGACTGCTATTAACTCGCCAACAGATATATTTTCTTTAAAATATTTGATCGCTAACTCTATCTCTTTCTCGGTTGCCATAGTTAACGTTTAATTACACTCCCCTTTATGGTTCCATAAAGTTGAAAACGAAGAGGCTACTCCAACTGGTGAGAATACAGAACGTCATAGGAGCTGCTGTTGGGGATTTAATGGGATACGTGGTTTTCACGTCCTGGCGAATAGAGTGGAAAACGCTCTTGATCTCAATGGTTGTAGTTGCCTTAGTAGCAGGAGGTGGATACGTCATTAACGATATCAGGGATGTAGAAATAGATAAAGTGAACAAGCCAGAGCGTCCTTTACCGTCTGGGGAAGTCAGTTTGAGAGAAGCTAAAGCGATAACGCTAATATCTTTCTTAGGAGGTGCCTCCCTCTCAGCGCTTCTCGGACCTGTACCGTTCACAATAGCTTTGTTGACAATATTCCTTCTCGTAAGCTATGCGCTGTGGTTAAAGAAACAGGGGCCAGTTGGAAACTTAGTAGTCGCACTAACCACTGCCCTATCCATATTCTTTGGCGGGATTTCGGTTTCAGTTAACGCCCTAAGTTCAATTACGCTTATGATACCAGTAGTCTATTCGTTCCTTTTGACCCTTGGGAGAGAAGTGGTTAAAGGTGTAGAGGACTACAACGGTGACTACGCCCACGGCGTGAAGACACTAGCAATAAGGCTGGGGTAAGGCCGGCTTGGAACACTGCAAAAGGACTGATATTGTCAACGGCACTAATTTCTCCCTTACCTATTCTCTTTCACTACAATTTGGCTTATATAGTGTTACTTTTAGCCTTTCTCTTCTATGTGGTTAAAACGTTGACGCTACCTCCCTTGATAGAGAACGCTGCAAGAGGTAGCAAGTACTTGAAGGTAGCAGCTCTAATCGGCATAGCCGCGTTCATCCTAGGAAGTGTCCCGTTCGTCTTTCCTCATTAACGACTCCGCCAGTTAGGGCGGGGTGATTCACACAACTTTAGTTACTGCCTTCCTGAGGCTACCCCTTATACCAACAGCTCTAACTACTAACGATCCCCTAACGTCCCTACTTAGGGGAACTGTAACGACGAGGGAGGAACGAGCGCTCATCTCCCTCACCACTTTGTAACTTATGGTTATTCCGTTATTGAGTACGCTAAGCACTACTTTGTCCAAGGGAGAGTCGCTATTGTTAAACACTTCCAACTTGATGTGCTCAGCCGTCCTCTCAGCTTCCAGACCTAACTCCACCTCAGGCTCCGTTACCTCCATCCAGTACAATAAAGGAATCGCTACAGTGCTCTGAGCCGACTCCCCAAGGTGAACAAGCTTGAACCCGTCCGTCTTCGGAACTTCTATTTCGTTTGCTTCACCTGGATCCAATGCCAAGTCGAGCACTCTATCTCCCTCAAAGGCCTTCAGTCTGGTCCTGCAGTTACTTCTCAGGACCACATAGCCTGTCCCTTTTCCCCTGATCGCATATTCCTCCCCAGCTCTAAGCAACATACTCCCGGCTTTAAGGCTGTACTTAGTGAAGAATCCTTCTCCCCTGAATATGGAAACAACGCTGAGCTCAAGTAAAGTTAGCTCTGTTCCTATAGAGCTCAGGCTCACTTCGTTCCTCCCTTCCTTTACCACCGGGGTTATGTCGTATATTACGGACGAAAACGTTCTCCCTCCCATTTGTTGCTCAATAGTCGGACGAAATTCCCTTGTCAACGAGAAGTCGTTTATCCACACTCTCCATTTCGGAGAAACGATAGAGTTCCTTTGTAAATTTATCACCAAATAGGTCTCAGCGGGTCTCTTCTCCAGCGTGAAGGGGTAAGTCTGGTTCCTCCCTCCCCTTAACGAAGTGGACTCTATATACGTCACATGATCTAGGAAGCCATCAATGTCTCCTTCACTGAAGGTTATTAGTTCTCCAACTGGCATATTACTCACCTGCACTTACGTTGCATTAAATAAAGGTGAAGGTAAATGAAGCTCCTATTACGATTGCTAAGTAAGGCAGACCTTGCTGTAGAAGTCGTAGACGTGAGAGAACCGCTTCTAACACACTCTAGGTTTATAGAGGCTAGGGTCAGACAGTCAGAAAGGAAAATACTGATCGCTCTAAATAAGGCGGACCTTGTTCCGAGGGAGGTTGCTGAATCGTGGAAGAAACACTTCGAAAGGGAGGGACTAAGTGCCGTCTATCTTGCCGCCACGGGTCACATGGGAACTAAGTTCCTCAGGGCAGAAGTGCAGCGACTGTTAGGAGGAAAAGGAGAGGTGGTCTTAGTAGGCTTCCCCAAAACTGGCAAGTCCTCAGTAATAAACGCTTTGAAAGGCAGACACTCCACCTCTACCTCAAAATTTCCCAAGTCGCCGGGGTTTACAAAGAGAGTCAATAGGTTTAGGGTGGGGAATCTAACATTTTACGATACTCCTGGTACACTTCCTCCAGATGGAGATCCGTTCGAGAAGACAATTAGGGGACTCCCTGTGGAGAAAATACCCGATCCAGTACTCCCAGCGATTAGGATATTGCGAACCGCGATACTTCTAAGTGAGAAAGAGTTAGTGAGGAAGTATGGACCGTTTCGAGGGCCTGAGGAATTACTTGAATTAATAGCAAGAAAACGGGGCTGGGTTTACAGCGAAGATGGAGAACCCAACGTAGAAGAGGCGGCACGGGCGGTAATAAGGCAATATCATGAGGGGAAAATAACTTATTACACGTTTCCTCCGACGTAGGGAACTAGAAATGGTAATCAAGGCTGTAGTTTACGACGCTGATAAGACCCTCTGGAACCATCACAACATATCGGAGTTGGTTGAGCCAATGAGTGTGTCTGGAGACGTCCTAGTTGATGGAAGGGGAGACAGGGTAGTCGTCTTCCCAGGTGTTAGAGACACACTGAAGACTTTGAGGGAAACGGGAATTATGTTAGGTCTTGCAACGTGGAACTACGAATCCGCCACTAAGAGAGTCCTTTCCCTACTAGATTTAAGGTTCGACGTTGTGGTATCTAAAGACTATCCGTACAAGTTCATGATGTTGATGGAGTTCTTAATCAGAGCCTCACAGCTCGGAATGCGAATAAAGCCGGATGAAGTGTTATACGTCGATGACAGAAGGGATCACTTCGGTTACATCTGGTTTCACATTGGAAAAGTGAAGTGTCTTGAAATGTGGAAAGACGTCAAGGAGCACCGAGAAATCCTGAAAATGATTGAGAATGAACCGAATAGTTAGCAGCTTATATCTATAGGTGAACGCCGTTAGAATGTAGGAAAAACTTATAACGGATATCACAGGGTTATGGTTGGGACCAAACGTGACCGGTGAGTTCTCTCTCCAAGTATAATATGTCTCAAAGGAAAAGCCTCTGCGCCTCTAAGGAACTACTTAGTGGGGAGGTGGAGAGGCCTTGACTAACGGAGCTAAACTGACGATAGATGCGCTGAAGAGAGAGGGCGTGAAAGTGATCTTCGGTATTCCCGGGCTCACTAATATGCCTCTCTACGATGCGTTCCTGGAGGATCTTCAGAGCGGGGAGCTAAGACATGTGCTAATGAGACACGAGCAGGCGGCTGCACATGCTGCAGACGGCTATGCGAGGGCCAGCGGAGTTCCAGGCGTGTGCACTGCCACTTCTGGACCTGGAACTACTAACTTGGTCACAGGAATAATCACGGCGTTCCAAGACAGCTCTCCAGTGGTTGCAATAACAGGACAGGTCGTCAGACAATCAATAGGTAAGCTGGCATTTCAAGAAGCCGACACGCCTGGAATCTTCGCGCCCATCACCAAATATACTGTCCAAGTTAGGAAGGCCGAAGACATTCCTACATGGATAAGAAACGCCTTTTACATATCTACAACGGGGAGGCCTGGTCCAGTCCTAGTGGACATTCCTAGAGACGTTCTCTTAGAGGAAGTTAATGGAGAGCCGGTTGTTAAACCTTTGAGAGGTTACAGGCCCTTTAAGAGCAATGTGACGCTTGAGAAAATCAAGGAAGCTGCCAAGTTAATGATCAGTGCAGAAAGACCTGTCATCTTGGTGGGAACAGGTGTTGTATGGGCTAACGCTACACAAGAGGTATTGGAGTTAGCAGAAACACTAATGGCTCCTATAGTTTCAACCTTACCTGGAAAGTCTGCAATACCGCACGACCACCCACTGTACGTGGGCCCAATGGGCTATTATGGGAGAGCTGAAGCTAGTAAGGTGGCACTAGAAGCAGACTTGGTAGTTGCGATAGGTGCTAGAATAAGTGATAGAACAGTGACTTCTGGAGAGGAGTTTAAGGATGGGCGAAAGATAATAATGGTGAACATAGACCCCACGGATGCGGAGAAGGCGGTTGGTATAAACGTCACCTTAAACGGAGATGCTAAGTCCATAGCGAGACAGCTACGGGAGGCCTTGCTGATAGTAGGAAAACGCAATGAACGCTCAAGCTGGATGAGGAGAGTGAAGGAATTGAAGGAGTACTATTCAAAGTTCTACTTCGAAGACGATGGAAAGAAACTGAAACCTTGGAGGATCCTGAAGACCTTGAGGAACAGTATACCAAAGGACGCCATAGTGACCACTGGAGTAGGACAACATCAAATGTGGGCAGAGGTTTTCTGGGAGGTACTTGAACCTAGAACGTTCCTATCGTCGACGGGAATGGGCACCATGGGTTTCGGACTCCCCGCAGCCATGGGAGCTAAGATGGCGAGGCCTGAGAGGACTGTAGTTGACATAGATGGCGACGGATCCTTCCTGATGACCGCGACCAACTTAGCCACTGCTGTAGACGAGAACATACCGGTGATCTCTATCATAATGGATAATAGAACTCTTGGTTTAGTGAGGCAAGTTCAAGATCTATTCCAATCAAGGAGAATAGTTGGCGTGGATTACGGAAATTCCCCAGACTTCGTGAAGCTAGCCGAGGCCTTCGGAGCGATGGGATTCGATGCATACACCTACGAGGACATAGAGAGATCGGTCAAGGTGGCGATGGCTGAAAGAGTTCCAGCTGTAATAAGAATACCCATAGATAAAGAGGAGCTAGCCTTACCTACACTTCCCCCTGGAGGAAAACTGTCGCAGGTGATTGTGAGTGATCCAAGAAAAGGTAGTTAGAATAACGGCGGTATATCGAGACCCAGGTGTATTAGAGAGAATAATGGGGACGTTGAGGAGACTGTGGGTAGACTTGGAGTGGATGAATGCTAAGGTTTCAGGGGACACCGTGGAGATAACAATGAAACTGAAGGAGAGTAAGAACCAGAAGTTAGCCATTCTGAACCTCAGTAAGACGGTAGACATAGAGAGGGTAGAAGTTCTAGAGAATGATACGAGCCAAGAAAGCGAAACATTGATGGGAAGACTACCTATATATAAGAGAGTAACTGCATACGAGTGGGGAGATGAAGTTGGCTAAGATCTATACTGAGAAGGACGCGGACCTTTCCCCCCTGTTAGGAAAGAAAATAGCCGTACTCGGATACGGAAGCCAGGGGAGAGCTTGGGCACTTAACTTGAGGGATTCTGGTATGAACATTATCGTGGGTCTAGAAAGAAAGGGAGAGTCCTGGAAAAGGGCAGAGCAGGACGGGATATTCCCTCAGCTAACTGAGGACGCTGTACGTGAGGCTGACGTGATAATTTTCCTAATACCAGACATGGCCCAACGAACTGTTTACTTGGAAAAAGTAAAGCCTATCATGAAGAGCGGGGTGGACTTGGTTTTCGCCCATGGCTTCAACATTCACTATAAGCTAATAGAGCCTCCTCTAACGTCGGACGTCTACATGATAGCACCTAAAGGCCCCGGTCCGACTGTCAGGGAGTATTACATGCGTGGAGGAGGAGTACCAGCACTTGTGGCAGTTCATCAGGACGTGTCAGGTTCGGCTCTAAAGAAGGCTCTAGCAATAGCCAAAGGGATAGGAGCTACTAGGGCAGGTGTGATAGAGACTACATTCAAGGAGGAGACAGAGACTGATCTAATTGGAGAACAAACGGTGTTAGTTGGAGGAATTTCGGAACTACTGAGAGCGGCCTTTACAAACCTGGTGGAGTTAGGTTATCAGCCAGAGGTAAGTTACTTTGAAGCTATAAACGAAATGAAAATGATAGTTGATTTAATATACGAAAAGGGCATTACCGGCATGATGACGGCTGTCTCAGACACTGCAAAATACGGTGGTCTCACGGTAGGTAAAAAACTAATAGACGATAACGTAAAAAGGAAAATGAGAGAAGCGGCTCAAAGAGTGAGGGACGGCTCCTTCGCTAACGAATGGATAGAGGAGTACAACAAGGGGATGCCGACAATGAAATCCATGCTAGAGGATCTGAAGAATAGTAAGGAAGAACAAGTTGGAGCAGCGCTAAGGGAATTAGCCCTCAGGGGTAAGCCTAAGTCCTGAGGGGCTAGGAGTTGAGTGAAAGGAAGAGGAGAGGCTCGACAGTAGAGAGATACATAGTCAACAGGTTGACAGCGAAAGGCTTCGCCTGTCTTAGAGCACCAGCCAGTGGCAGTAAGAGGAAGCAACCAGTTCCTGACATAGTGGCCCTGAAGGATGGGGTGATAATTATTATAGAGGTCAAGAGCAGAGCAAGCGAGGAAAACATCTACGTGAACAGGGACCAAGCGGAAGGTATAACGAAGTTCTCGGAGAGAAGTGGAGGAGAGCTCTTCTTGGCGATAAAATCACCTTCTGGAATTCGATTTCTCGATTTCAGTAAGCTGAGGCAAACTAGAGGAGGAAATTTCGTCGCGGATAAGAATTTAATCTCCTCCGGTATGTCGTTAGAGGACCTAGTGCGTCACGTGGAATCTAAGCTAGTTAAGAAGCTAGACCTCTTCGCTTGAACCGTTCTCTGCTACTTGGACTCTTATTCTGACCCCAAGCTTCTTCTCGAGTTTCCTGAGCCTACTAGCAACTTTATTGTACCTAGAGGTCTCACTGCGCGGAAGGGAAATAACGTACTCTCCTCCTTCGAACTTGATCACTGCCCTAGGGACGTACTTCGAGATGATCCTGCCTACCTTATCGTGTTCTTGTCCCCGTTGGACATCCTTAACTCTGACTATCATGGTCTGTTCTCCAAATACATACATTTCATACTCAACAGAGTCCGTCAGGAAGTCCCTCACCTCTACCACAGGCCTAGCTAAGTCGGCCTCTCTGAGGCCTGTAGGTATCTTCACCACCATGTTCAGAGAGAACACCTTGGCCACTTGCCCCTTTTCGATGAAGACCACTGTGTCAACTATGTTAGGAACGGTTCCCAGATCGTTCCTGCTCAAGAACCTATGAATAGCGTCAATTGGAGTGGTGGCGTGAACTACCCCTATCATTCCTATTCCCGCTAACCTCAAGTCTATGAAGAGCTTGAAATCCTCGTCGTTCCGCATTTCATCATAGACAGTATAATCTGGCCTACTTAACAACAAGATATCGTGAAGTTCACCCACTTCCGCATAATTCTTAGAGTACTGGGTTATCTCAGATGGAAGGTCCATGTCCCGCGGAGATTCTACAGTCTTAACTACCTTCTCCATCTTCATGTAATATTCGGCGAGTGCTTGAGCAAAGGTGGTCTTACCCATTCCTGGAGCCCCGGCCACAAGTATGCCCTCGGCTTTCTCCTTAAACCTAGTTACCAATCTCTCGTCCAGCCCGTAGTCCTCCAAGCTCTTTTTCGTCACCGGTCTAGTAACCGTCATCTCCCACCCGTCACTGAGAGGTGGTCTCGTTACCACTATTCTATAGTTCCCCAGCTGAATCACAGTTGAACCTTTCCTCTCTATTTCTACGAACGAACTCCTAGTCAATCCAACCGCTAAGACAACTTCCGATAGCATCCTCTTAATCTCTCCAGCAGTCACAGGGTTTTTCGTAACCTCTAAGAATTGCCAGTTACCTGGACTGCCCCTCTTGGCCTTTATGGTAGTCCCTTCCTTAATATGAAGGCTCATCGTATTTGAATCGAAGAGGTTCTCAAACGGGATCTCCGCCTGCTTGGGCGAAATAAGCACACAATCCACCCCCAACACGGCCGCGGCTTTAGCTTGAAGGGGGTCAGCGGTGACTAACGTAGTCCCATGTTTCATGGAGTATCTCCTTAATACGTCGTTGAGGTCCCTCCCGTCACCATCCCACACTACCTCGAACGGCATGAGGAATCTCTCTGTGACGTCCTTCAGGAAACCTAGCTCCTCCAACGCGATTTCGCTAGTCACTAATCCTCTACTCACATCATTCCACAACTTCCTCACAAGGGCTCCGTGGACCACTATTCTACCTACTAGTCTACCCTCTCTCACCAAGCTCGTTACTCCAGCCAAGAGGGCGGACCTATCTATTAGGAAAGCCTTATCATAAGAACTGCTCAAGGTTCGATTTCACCGCCCCGTTGCTCATATTGTTCGCGCTCAGTATTAAAGTGCCTCACCAAGAAGACAGATCTCTAGGAAAATCTCGATTGAAAATATTGAATAGGGAAGGAGTCTCGAGATTCACCTTTTCACGATCTTGAGGAAGTACTGATGCACAGCATAGCTGGAGGATAGTTCTGGGTGAAAGGTGGTTGCCAGAGTGGGCCCTTCCTGCACCATTACAGGTCTTCCCTCCAATTCCGCTAATATCTCCGTATTTCCCCAGACTTTGACTATCGCTGGAGCCCTTATGAAGGGGACGAGCACTTTCTCCGCACCTATTCTACTCATGTCGAGGGTTTCTTGGAAGCTCTCCCTCTGCCTTCCGTAGTAGTTCCTTACAACCGCGAAGTCCATTACCCCTAGCGTGGGCTGTTTTATTTTAACCTTAGAGTCCGAAGTCTCTTTGGCTAACATTATTGCCCCTGCACATGTTCCTAGTACAGGTAGTCCATCGTGAATCGCAGTCCTCAGGTCTTCGAGTATTCCCATCCTCTCCGCAACTACACCAAGAGTAGTACTTTCACCTCCTGGTAGAACTATTCCTTCCACAGAGGTTAGGTCCATCCGTTTCTTTACGGGTATCACTTCCCCCTCCAGCCCAGATGTAGAGAGTGCCTTTCGAAGGTGGTGTGCATGCTCCTCGAAGCTACCCTGATAAGCGAGGATCCCGATCCTCATGAACCCCTCACCTGAAGAAGCTCCTCGGGCCTTAGCGTCTTTACATCTATCCCCATCATAGATTTCTTTTCGCTTATCATTTTCTGGGCCTCCAAGACTACTTCTGGATCTTCCCAGTTAGATGTGGCTAAAACAATAGCCTTTGCTCTCTCCTCCGGATCCTCGCTCTTAAATATCCCAGAGCCTACGAACACACCGTCAGCTCCAAGCCACATCATCAGAGCGGCATCGGCAGGCGTGGCTATCCCACCTGCCGCGAAATTGACTACCGGTAGCCTTCCAAGAGTTGCCGTAAGCTTGGCCAACTCATATGGTACTTGAAACTCTCTAGCCTTCTTGGCAACCTCCTCATCGGTCAACGCCTTTAGTTCGCCGATCTCCCTACTAATTATCTTCATATGCTTCACTGCCTCACTGACGTTACCAGTTCCAGCCTCTCCTTTAGTCCTAATCATTGAGGCCCCCTCATATATCCTTCGAAGTGCCTCGCCTAGGCTCCTAGCTCCATTAACGAAGGGCACGGTAAACTGCCACTTATCTATATGATGTTCTTCGTCAGCTGGAGTCAGGACCTCACTCTCATCTATCATATCCACTCCTAATGCCTCAAGCACCTTAGCCTCCATGTAATGTCCTATTCTCACCTTGGCCATTATAGGTATTGTTACAGAATTCATGACCTCCTCTATTACTCGGGGCTCGGCCATTCTGGCTACCCCTCCACTCTTTCGAACGTCATAGGGTAGTTTATCCAAGACCATAACTGCAGTCGCTCCAGCGGATTCGGCTATCTGAGCTTGAGAGGGGTTTGTTACGTCCATTATAACTCCCCCCTTCTGAAATATGGGGAAGGCGTGCTTCACTAGGATTGTTCCTTTCTTCAAGGGCTTAGGCTCAGATTTCCCAGAAGCTTCTCTGAGCTCCGCTAACTTATAGAAGAAGCTCTCTATCTCCGAAAACTCCAGGGGGTAGTACCTCATATCACCTTGAATGAAATCAAACTAGCTAAAAAGTATTGGCAGGTGTTAGTTGTATAGCTGACTAATATCCGTAATATAGCCCACCCGAGAGGACGGAGCCCACTTCACTGCTCACAAATTCATACTGTTTAACACGTGCAATGAAACAGGAATTATCTAGAAAGGACCAAGGAGATGATATCGACGTATGTACCTAAAACTCTAATGCGTCTCCAGACTTCTCTCCTGTAGAAAATTCAACAGAACAGCTTCCACATCATCAAAGGTTTTAAGCAAATTCCTGCGGAGTTCCTTACAGTGAGCCGATTGAGCCAACGGAAGATAGGAGACTACGTGCAAGCCATCAGTAAGTTTGAGACCGGTGTAAAAGAGTTAGAGAGATCTAGTAGCGAGGACGCCAAGAGATTACTCACCGAAGCTGAGGCCCTCTCTTCCCAGTTTGAGGAAGCGGCCTCTAAGGCCATTGATATAATAGCAGAGTCCATCTCTAAGGAAGAGAAACAAAAGATAGATCAGCTCAGGAAGATGTTTCTAGATCAAAGGCAGAAACAGTTAGCCGAAATAAAGAGGAAAGGAGAGAAGAATCTAGATAAGGCCGTCCAATTTCTTTTGGAGCAAGTTAAAGGTGCTTACAGGTGAGCGTCAATACATACCTCACCTCGATAGCGAGACTTCTCAAGTCTAAAACCCTCTCTCGTTCTTTAATGGATGAGCTGCTGGGAAGTGGTAGCTGGAAGGAATCGGCCAACATATTAAAGGAGCGGGGTATCTTACCTGAAGTAGGACAGAACCTAGAGGATACCGAAGCGATTGTGAAGAGGCACTTTACTAGTCTAGGAAGCGAATTAAGGAACTTTACACTATCTTCCAACATTGGAAAAAGAATAGCAGACCTATACTATTACAGACTCACTTTGAACGATCTAAAGTATTTGGTGTCGTCAGTCTACAGTAAAGTGAAGGTGGAGAGGAGGATGATACTTTCTGGAGATCAAAACCTCTTCTCTGCTGCTGAATCCTCACCAAATAGCATAGATGAACTGTCAACGTTACTAAGGGGGCAGATTTACGGTGAAGCGCTAGAGTACGCCGCCAAAAGTGGGGCCAGAGATCTCTCGGCCCTTAACTCATCCCTAGATCTCTTCTTTATCATAAGATTGAGCTCCACGATCAACGAAATGCGTGGGGACTGGAAGGCGAAAGCGGATCAGTTGACTTGTGGATATAGAGACTATTATGCCCTAAGTATGGCGGCTACTCAAAGGGTTGCAGTCTCAACCGAAATCTACTGCAAGGTATCACCTGAGGTAGCTAAGGATCTCGCTGCAGCCTCTTCCCAACAGGAAGGAATCGAGATAGTTAAACGCACGGAATATGGAAAGGGGATTCAAACCACGACTTTAGCTGCTGCACTGGCCTTTGTGGAACATGAAGCCAAAATCCAGGCTCGAAAGGCTGCTAAGGCAGTGTTCATGGGGGATCCGTTTACGCCTCTGTCGGTTATGGCTGCACTAGAACTGATTTCACTCGATCAAGAGGACATCATAAAGCTATTTAATGCACAGGCTTTGGGATTTCCTTCAAATAAAATAAAGGAACTTTTGTCGTTTGAGTTCATCTAATTTTTGCTTTAGCCAAAAATCTATGGCTTTCCGAACTATTGGGCCAAAACTAATTATGTCGATAGTTTTGCTCCTATGATCCTTAAAACAGGCTTTAGGGTGGACGTCTACTTCCACACTTAGTGGTAGAATCCTGACTACGATTGAGCTGGGATAGCCGGCCTTGAGGAAGAGGGACTGGGAATACTAATCTCCACTTTCATCCTAAAGTCTTGTAAAGTCCAGCACGGACTTACCCCTCGCCCTGCAGGGGATTGTTGATCATTTACCTTTAGAAGAGTATTGATCAAAAACAAATGATTTAGCCTTTCATAAAGAATAAACATCTAAAGCTTTAGATCAGGACCTACAATACCTCACAGTTTTCACCTACACATAACAGCGAAATACGAGGAATGTAAGGAGGATCAGGTAAACTACTCAGAGGTTTCTCCGAGCCGACGTAGTTCCATTTCAGTTTCCCATCCCTCCTCCTAAGAACATACCAATAACGTCCAACGTAAACATACTTCCTACCGTCCCTCTTGTAGACGAAGTGGACAGGTTTCAGGTAGACTCCTTTACCTCGGATATCCTCATTATAGGCATATATACGTCTCTTTAGCTCACCAATGTAAGTTAAAAGTAGGTCCTCCTTCAACTCGGGATGAATTGTAAGCATGGGTAGATAAATTAACGAGAACTCCAAAGGTGTATGATCGTGAAGTACAGAAGAGTTGGTAATACCGAGCTTGAGGTTTCAGAAATAGGAATAGGGACTTGGTCCATAATAACAGACTGGTGGGGTGCGGAGGTGACTAAAGCTGAAGAAGTATTACGTAGGGCTTATCAACTTGGTGTGACCTTCTACGACACAGCGGACTACTACGGCCAGGGTAAAGGAGAAGAGATCTTGGGCAAAACTCTGTCCACTGTAAGGGATAAGGTCGTAATTTTAACAAAGATAGGATATAATTTTTATAGTGGAGACCATAGAAAACAGGATTTCACAAGGGACTATTTAGAGGAAGCACTTTCTATGTCACTAAAGAGGCTCAACACAGATTATGTGGACGTATTAATGCTGCACAACCCGAGGCTAAACGTGATCAAAGATGTCGAGGTCTACGAGACAATGATAGAGTTCAAAAGGGATGGAAAAGCGAGAGTTGTGGGAGTAGCACTAGGGCCGACACTTGGATGGAGAGAGGAGGGGCTGCAGGCCATTGGAATGGGATATGAAGCCCTTGAACACATATTTAACCTCATAGAAAGGGAGCCAGGTCTCACGTTTCTACAACACAGCGGGATCGGACACTTCGTCAGAGTTCCTCACGCATCTGACGTCCTAGACGAAGAGAGATGGGAGATGTTGAGCAACAAGAAATTGCACAGAGCGTTGAAAGATAGCGCTTGGGTTCTCAAGGCCTTAGAGGAGATCAAAAACTACCTGAAGGAACATCCCTCTCCTCCACTATATCAGTTAGCCATACAATACATTCTAACCCACAATGCTGTGAGCTCAGTGATCCCCAACATGACTTCAGTGCATGACGTGGAGAGGTTCACGAGACTGAGTGAACTAGAGGTGCTTGACGAGGAAACTATGAGGACCTTGAACACTCTCTATGAGAAGAAATTGAAACCGTTGAATCTGGAGAGTGAAGAGGAAACCTTAGCTTATAAATAGCGTTCAAGCTGCGACATACACAGCTGTCCTTCTGTTCTTAGCTAGGAGCTTCACAGTGCCCTGCTTCTCCAACTGCCTAAGAAGTTCCTTCGCAGCGCTTATGCTGACATTCAGTTTGGCGGACAGTTCATAAGGAGTTACAGCCTTCTGCTTCTGTATCTCCTCTGAGGCTCTCTTGAGGCTTACTTGTTCCGATGTCATTGTTGTAGAAGCGGCCTTGCCTCCTCCCTTCTGCTTCTTCTCCTTCTTAGTCCCCTTGTCGTCCTCCTCCTTAACTCTCTTCTCTAAAGTGGATATAGGTTTTTTCTGAGTTCCTCCCACTTTCTTTCACCATTCAACGTATAAAGGGCCGGTTGATTAAATAAACGTTGTGGGAGAGGAAGTAATCAACGAGATCCTTGGAAGGGTGTCTAGGTTTGCGTCCTTCATGGGAGTATCTAGGGGAGAGCTAAGAGCCTACACCTCCCTGCTAATCAACGGGAAGATGTCAGCGAGGGAGCTATCAGACAATTTGGGAATTTCGTATACAAAAATTTACTCACTACTGAATAAATTAGAGATGAGAGGGTGGATAAGGAAAGTGGAGAGCAAGCCAAACAGATACGAGGCAGTATCTGTAAGGGAAGTGTGGGCCAAAATAAAGGGAAGTCTAACTGATAGACTTAACCAGTTCGAGAAGGAATTCATCGATCCTTTATCTTCAGTCCTCGCGGCCCCTTCTTATACAGTGTCAACTATAAGTGGCGGAAAAGTAATGGAGGTATTAACTCAGCTTCTATATACCCCATCAAACAGATATCTAATAGCTTTTTCCTCAAATAGAGTAATAAATGACGAAGTTGTGAAGGGGGTAGTTAACGCATCATATAGGGGAGAAACGAAGGTGATAGTAACTAAGGATGTTAGCGCTGATAGACTGAAGGGAGTAAACGTGAGGGTGATGGACTCGATGTTTGGCAGTGGAGTGATCACTAGGGGAACAATATTACTGATGATAGAGTCCTCACCTACGGTGCTGGGAATAATGTCTAGTCACCAGTACTTAGTGGAAATAGGGACGGTGTACTTTGAGTATTTATGGAGTAGGGCCAGTGAAGTGCGGAGTAGCAGTTAAAAGGACAAACAGAAAGAAGATTCTCTTTGAGGTATATGAAGATAATTACAATAAAGGTACCTGAGAAATATCTTGAAGCCATAGATGAATTAGTCAACACTGGGAGGTACAGCTCTAGAAGCGACGCCATAAGGAGCGCAATAGGAGACTTAATAAGAAAGGAGCTATGGATTGAAAGCTGAGATGATGAAAGCTGGTATTTTTGAGCTGTGATGCGAGACACCAGCCCTGAAGGAAATGAAGGTAAGTGAAGGAGAAGAAGTACTTTTATACGTGGACGAAAGGAGGAAATATCTCCTCCGAGTTGAGAAAGGAAAGTACCTATCTACAGATAAAGGAAAAGTGAAGTGTGACGAAATTATCGGGTTAGAGTACGGAAGTCGGTTAAAGTTGTCCAAAGGGGAAGCGTACGTGCTGAGACCGACCGTAGCGGACCTATACAGAGGAGGATTAAGGCCGTCGCAGGTAATATACCCCAAGGACGTCTCCTACATGATATTCTATTCAGGTATAGGCCCAGGTTCTAAGGTAGTAGAAGCCGGGACGGGCTCCGGTTACCTCACGGCGGCCCTAGCCCACTTCGTGGGAGATGAAGGGAAAGTTTACAGCTATGACGTCAGGGACGACATGCAGAGAAACGCGGAGAAGAACCTAAGGAGGCTAAAGCTATCTCACAGAGTAGAACTAAAGAGAGGCGACGTGAGGGAAGAAATAACGGAGAGGGAAGTCGATGCTGTGTTCTTAGATATGCCAGATCCTTGGAACGCCCTAAAATCGGTTAGAGTCGCACTTAAGCCAAGCGGCCACCTCTCAGTTTTCGTCCCCACTCTAAGGCAAGTCGAATTAACTTACTTGGCCATGGGAAGGACAGGCTTCACCGATCTCAGAGCTGATCAGCTCATCCTCATGGAAATTAGGGTCAAAGAAAACGCTACAAGACCCAAGAATGTTGGAGTTATGCACACGGGTTACGTAGTTCTAGGGAGGAAAGTTCAGGCCGATATTTCAGCGCCTGGGAGCATAGAAGTCTAGGAACTTGGAGAAGGCCACGGCCCTGTGAGAAAGTAAGTTCTTCGTTCTGACGTCCATCTCGGCGAACGTAAGCTTGGAACCTCTTGGGATGAAAATTGGGTCGAAACCAAAGCCTCCTCTTCCTCGAGGTGACAGAGCTATTTCGCCTTCCACTTTTCCCTCGAAGCTCACTACCTGCTCGCGATCTACGTAAGTTATCACGGATTGGAAGAATGCAGACCTATCCGTCCTATCTCTAACAAGGTCTAATATTCCCTCAATGCCGATTGTTTTAAACACGTAACTGGAATAAGGGCCTGGGAATCCGTTTAGCGCCTCCACAAAAAGTCCAGCATCCTCCACTATTAACGGCCTCTGTAGTTGCGAGAACGCTAACATTGCCCCCGTTCTACTGACTTCAAGCAAAGAGTTGGCCTGAATTTCGACTTTACTGAGGTTAGCGAACTCAACTTTTATTCCCCTGTCCTTGGCCAGCTCAGCCAGCTCAAGGAATTTGTGTCTATTAGCCGATACTATACTTAGCTTTCCTCTCTCTGACATATCTTCCCCTCCTCCTAATTTCCGTAACTTTTTCGCGAACTTTGTCCCAAGAGCCGGTAACATTGTCATAACCTTGCGAGAAGCCATGGAGGACCTCGGAGGCCATTGCCGGATGCACGCTTTCCAAAGAACGCATAAAGACGTGTACGTCGACTCCCAGATCCTCCAATTCGAAGGATCTCTTAGCAAGCCCGAAATCTATCACGAAGACATCGGTTCCCACTACAAGAAAGTTCTTGGTGTTAAGATCCCCGTGAACTATACCGCTAGAGTGCAGGATACCCACCAATTTGCCCACCTCATTACCCAAGAATTTGGCGTCCATTTTCCCTTCCATCAGAGATTCCATTAGAGTTGGACCTTCCAAATACTCCATGAATATACTGAAGGAAGGAGGTTCGACATAAAGCAAGGCCGGCACGTCAGCTCCTGCTTCTAACGCGCTCAACATTATCCTTGATTCCTGTAAGGTTCTTTCCCTGTTTATCCTAAGGTCTAGAATTGGGTACCTATACGGCTTGGAGAGCCTCCTCTTCAGAACACATTTAACACCAAATATCCTGCACTCGTAAATCACTGACTCGGCACCTCTGGACATCTCCCTAACTATCTCCAAACTATATCCACCTCGTCTACCCTCCAGCGAGGCCTTATGTGGGATTCCTCAATGTTCATTATGGCGC
The DNA here is from genome assembly GCF_003967175.1 of Sulfodiicoccus acidiphilus. Lineage (NCBI taxonomy): Archaea > Thermoproteati > Thermoproteota > Thermoprotei > Sulfolobales > Sulfolobaceae > Sulfodiicoccus > Sulfodiicoccus acidiphilus. The sequence goes on from NZ_AP018553.1 coordinate 2,350,031, forward strand.
CATGCTTGGCCATCTGCAGTCCTGTATAAGCTATCATGGCCCCATTATCTCCTGCATAGTAAGGAGGAACTACTTTTAGCTCAACTCCCCAACTGTCGGCTAGGGAGTTCAGTTTCTCCTTTAGACTGGCGCTAGCAGCAACGCCGCCCACAACAAGGATCTCTTTCTTTTTAGTTAGTGCTAAGGCCCTCTCAACCGCTTCCAACAGGACATCGAACGCAACCTCTCTTAAACTAAAACAGACATCTCCTCTCCTGTGAGACTTCAATGCCTTCAGTGCTGCTGTCAATATCCCAGAGTAAGATACATCCTGCCCCTTTACTACGTACGGTAGGTCTATGAAGTTCTCTCCTTCCTCCGCACAAATATCTATCATATGTCTCCCGTTGATTATGTAGGGAGGAGCAAGCCCTGCCTCTCGCACGAATGTATCAAACATGTTCCCAAGAGCTATATCTAATGTCTCTCCAAATGTCCTGAATCTTCCCTCTACCAGACTAGTGATCACCGTGTTACCGCCTGAGAGGTACACCACCAGTGGATCTTGAGCACCAGTTGAGAAGTAGCCTATCTCTATGTGTGCCACACCATGATTCACTCCCACAAGAGGCTTCCTATATTTGAGGCTCAGCGCCCTAGCAAGTGTAGCTCCAACTCTGAGCGCTGGACCTAAGCCAGGACCTATGGAAACCGCTATATAATCAATTTCCTTTATAGTTAGTCTGGCTTCCCTCAGGGACTCCTTCACGATTTTCGGGGCGACCTCGGCGTGATGATGAGAAACCTCACCTGGTCTCATTCCTCCCTCTCTAGGTACAAACGTATCTTTAACATTAGAAAGAACGTACGGCGAATGATCCGCTACTACTCCAACACCTAACGTGTGAGCTGTAGATTCAATGCCTAATACCTTCATCACTTACCCTTCTTTCCTACGAACTCTGTATAGCCACACTTGCCACAGGCCCACCTTTCGTTCGGTTTCAGGTGATGGCCCATTACGCTTCCGCAACGAGGACATTTCTTGTTTTTTAATTTTATCTTCTCGTCTGAGATCTCGTAGTACGTCCTTACTATCGCCTTAGTCTCCTGCTTAGCCACTCTTACCACCTTTCTTTTGCTTGGTTCCAGCGTCCCTATCTAACACATGCTTGTATTCGTACAACTTCAGCTTTTGCCCATCTTCATACATGTTTACTCTCACCTTGCTTACCCCAGCCCCATAGGACGTATCTATTCTCCTTACTACTATCCGATCCGTCTTAGCATTGAGTACTTTAGACAGTCCATCTATTATTTCCTTCCTACTGGGGGTACTAGCACCTATGTGAAACAAAGTTACAACAAGTTCCTTTCTCCCTATCACTTTATTGTCCATCTCTAGCTCTACTACTCCCTCAACCTTGTCTGAGATCCTTACTTTGACTTCAGACATCAACCATCAGCTCAGATCGCTAGAATAAGATACTACTATTAAGACTTACGGAGGTCTTTGATTATTTCCTGCGCCACTTTATATCCGGAAAGTACCATTCCCCCGAAGATCGGACCCATCCTAGGTAAGTTCTTCACTTCCGTGACTGACATTCCTGCGGCATAGAGACCAGGCGCAACCATTCCTGTATTGTCGTAAACCAATTGCTCGGCGGACTCCGAATATGCTGGCCTCTCGCCGGGGACTACTAAGTTGAGTTCAGGGATCTTACGTGAGGCCACAGAGATTACCTCGGCGTCATGCCCCGTAGCATCCACAACGGCCCTAGCCGAAACGAAGAGTGGATCCGTGTGGAGCGATGCCATCTGGGTGGCTGTCCACTCTACCGCTACACCCACCACTCTCAACGGCTCTTCTCTAAATATTACGTCATCTACTGTTATACCGTGAACAAACTTAGCCCCAGCATCTATAGCGGCGGTAGCTAATTTAGCCATAAACTCCGCCGAGTCGACCACGTAGACTCCCTCATCGACCCTGGTCAGCCTTATTCCAAAAGATTTCAATAGTTCGTCAGCTGGACTCTCGATAACTATCCTGTGAAAAAGCATTGCTCCACCTCCTATCCCCCTCCAAAGCTAAGCCTTCTCTCAAAGAGAACGGTCCTTAATCCCTCCTTGGCCAAGAAATGAGCAGCTGTCATACCTGCAGGACCTGCTCCCACTATAACTACGTCACTATCAACTATTTTCTCCCAGTCTTCCATTGTGGACCTGATAATGTACCTACTAATTGCAGCTTCGGTTACGCGCTTAACCTTGTCCCCATTTTTGACAATTGGCATAAGATAGGCCTATAGAAGCAGATTATAAACTAGCTTATATATGAATTTGAGTGAATGTAGAAGGGGAGAGAGTTGCCGTTCAAGATAGAGTCCCAAACCCTTACCCAACACTGTTCGCATTGTGGAACCACTATAAGGTCCAATCCCATAGTGGTTAAGACTTGCTGCAATAATAAACCATGGGTGTTTTGCAGTAATAGGTGCTACACGGCGTGGCTAGCGGACTGGACGCGAAAGCAGGAACAGGTGAAGGGAAAAGGAAGACAGTTGTTGTAGGACTGACCCGGTTCAAGCGGAATATTATACGGGATAAGGACGGTAGAGGCGCTGAGACATGCCCAAGTAAAGACTATTGTATACACGGGAGGCAATCAAAGTAGCTAAGGTAGAGAATGACATCGGTCTTGAGAACGATTTGCGAAAGGTTGCTGATGAAATTTACTCGGAAGGAGAAATCGAAGCCCCTACCTCCAGTAGCAGTTACAGAGTTGACGCTATGTCAATAGTACCGTGCAGTATAAGGACACTGGCTGAAGTCACTTCTGGAATAACCTTAACCTATTCAGTAGAACCGCTGCCAGCGTTCTAAGACCCAGAAAAAGTTGGTGCTAGTCATAAGGGAAACTCCGTCAGGTGCAATAGAACTGAGCAATACTCTGAAAGTAACCAAGGTAGGAGGAATAATTGTTCCCGGCTCACCTGGCTTTTATTCTAAAGCCCAAATCGGTAGACGATATGGTAAATTTCGTTGTAGGAAAAACTCTAGATATGATTGGATATCGAACACTCGTTATATAATAGATGAAAGGGACAAACGAGCAGTGAAGCACAAAGGTGAGCTACTGAAGCAGAGAACAGAGCCTCAAGAGCTTATAGTAAT